>JBDSBP010000455.1:0-2616 GCA_039921525.1 Chitinophagaceae bacterium
GGGAAAAGGATATGGCATTATAAAATTGTGAACCACGATATATGGGATTCGGATTTGCCTTCTCCGACAAATTTAGTTACTATAGTGAAAGATGGTAAAAGAATTGATGTTGTAGTTCAACTAACAAAAACAGGGCATGTGTTTGTGCTGGATAGAGAATCCGGGAAACCAATATATCCTATGGAAGAAATCTCTTTTCCGGCTTCTCCTGTAAAAGAAGAGTCAGCATGGCCTACCCAGGTACTTCCAAAAATCCCACTTCCTTTTACTAGTCAGAAATTAGAGGAGAGTAATATCAACAATCTTTCACCTGATTATGATTCCCTATTGACGGTATTTAGAAATTCAAACAAAGGTCGATATCAGCCATTTAGTGATGTCCCGACCCTGATAAATCCTGGATTAATGGGGGGGGCTGAATGGGGTGGGGCTGCGATTGATCCCAAAGGGATGTTGTACGTAAATGCTAATGAGGTGCCGTGGGTAGTTACCTTAAAGCGCAATACTGAAAAATCAGGCTCGACCGCAGGCGAATTGGCGTATGTGAATAACTGCAGTACATGTCATGGTGTTGAACGCAAAGGCAATCCAGGCAGCGGTTTTCCATCGCTGGTTAATATTGAAAAAAAATTAGAAAAAAAAGCTATTGAAGAAATTATTTCAAAAGGAAAGGGTATGATGCCTGGATTCTCCCATATATCAGGTACTGAAAAAAAAGCATTGCTACATTTTTTAATGAATATTGAAACTAAAGATGATAAGCAGAAACATAAGCCCGATTTACATAAATATGTCGATCCATGGGATTTGAAAGGATATAGCAAGTTCATAGACAGGGAAGGCAATCCGGGAGTAAAGCCACCATGGGGAACTCTTACAGCAATTGATTTGAATACAGGATTGCATAAATGGAAGATTCCTCTCGGAGAAAATAAAAGGTATAAAGATAAATATGGTATAGAAACTGGCACGGAAAATTATGGGGGACCAATCGTAACAGCTGGCGGATTGTTGTTTATTGCAGCAACAGCTGATAATAAAATAAGAGCTTTTGATAAACATACAGGAACAAAGGTATGGGAGCGGGATCTGCCTGTATCTGGTTTTGCTACTCCTTCCACGTATATGGCGGATGGAGTTCAGTATGTAGTAATTGCATGTGGTGGAACTAGATTGGAACTTCCCAAAGGTGATCTTTTAATAGCGTTTAAACTTTCAAGCAAATGAAATACAGTGTCACCGTAATTTTTTCTCTTGTTTTTTCGATGTATTGTTCTGAAATGATCTATGGTCAGAAACATTGGATAAAATTTGAACCCACTTCCGCGAAGGATAACGGTAAATCTATAGTGTTGATTTCTGGAGATGAATCCTATCGATCCGAAGAGTCGTTGCCAATGTTAGCTAAAATATTGACAACCCATCATGGGTTTCATACAACAGTATTATTTTCAATCAACCCAGATACTCAATTGATCGATCCCAATTATCTGCAAAATATCCCGGGGCTACATTTTTTGGATTCTGCGGACCTGGTTATTATCCAAACACGTTTTAGGGAATTGCCTGATGATCAAATGGAATTTATTGATAAATATTTGCGGCAGGGGAAGCCAGTTATTGGATTGAGGACTGCGACTCATGCATTTCGATACCCGAAAAAAAGTACAAGTAAGTTTAAAGAATACAGTTATGATTGTAAAGAGAAATGGGTAGGTGGATTTGGAAAACAAATCCTTGGAGAAACCTGGATTAGCCATCATGGCCTGGAGAATGAAGCTACCCGTAGCCTGTTGGATGGAATAGCTAAAATTGAAAAGAATCCAGTTTTGAATGGGGTAGGCGTGATTTGGGGACCTTCAGGAGTTTACAGTACCGAACGGTTGCCTCCAAATGCGAAGGTTTTGATATGGGGCGCTTCAACAGAGGCAATAGATCCAAATAGTCCCGTTGTTTGGGGAAAATCGATCATGCCAATTGCCTGGATCAGGTCATACACTGGTCGGAATGGTGCAATGGGAAAAGCCTTTACTACTACTTTAGGAGCATCAATGGATTTTTTGGATGAAGATTTAAGAAGGTTGGTTGTGAATGCGGTATATTGGACATTAGATATGCCGGACAACATACCCGCTAATGGAACAAATGTTGAAATTGTTGGCCAGTACCAACCGACTATGTTTGGTTTTGATGGGTTTAAGAAAGGTATGAAACCTTCAGATTACCAATAAAAAATATCTTCCTCGATATAAAGTAATTCTTACGTTTTAAAGTTACTAAAATTGTCTAATTTCAAAACGTACTATTTTCAGGGGAGCTTACAGATACTCCTTGCATAATATCAAACACGTTTACATCTGGGCTGCCATCAGGTGAAACTTCTTTTTTAGTACTATTGCCATGTAAATCAATCGTAAAGATTTTATCATAAGTTTTAAGCAAATTCCACCGCATTCCTTTGAATGTCGGATTATCTAGAAATCCGTGCGGATTGATAAACGCTAAGATCCCAGTGCCGTTTTTCTCAATAAAATGCTGTCCAAAACGAATAAATTTTACGTAATCATCATTCAGCCAATGTTTACGCTCATTAAAATACTCTCCATCTACATTTTT
>JBDSBP010000456.1:0-22729 GCA_039921525.1 Chitinophagaceae bacterium
ACGTCTTCCATAAATATACTGGCAGATTCATATGCAGTCAGGGCGGGGGCAAGCCCCGCCCCTACAAACGCCCTTAAATTTAGGCAGCCCATAGATCATAACTCAGGTTATTGGCAGTAGTTATATAAAAGTCCCTCATGAATTGACCATTCAAACGTCAGGTGAGATAACTTTAAAAAGTAGCATGATTAACTCCTTAATTATTACCAACTTGGGTTAAGTTATATAGTAGGTATGAGGTCTGAGTCTTCGATCAGTGGCACCGCTATCACCCGTGTAAATAACATTTTTGATGTGCGGCGTTTGTAGGGGCAGGGCTTGCCCCCGCCCTGTTACACCGGATGCGTATGGTATTTTGTCGACATCTCCCATAAATATACTGTCAGTTTGGTATGCAGTCAGGGAGGGGACAAGCCCCGCCCCTACAAATGCCCTACATTTCAGTCAGGCATTGGATAATAACTCTGTTTATTGGTGGAGGTTATATAGAGGGTATGAGGCATGAGGTATGAGTTAAAGAAGAAAGCTGATAAAATGTCGCAGGCTTTAAGCCACTCATCTTTTGTAGCTTAAAGCCTGATATATTAATAACTCAATTAAACTTAAATATTTGTTGACTTTCTACAAAAGACTTAAGCTAGCAGGTGTCTACCTCACACCTCATACCTCACACCTGAATGCTACAACCCGCTTATTCCAAAACCTACCGAATATGGATGTAAATCCGGCCCGGCACCGTCTTTCAAATAATTATTGATCTGGATAGATCCGAAAACGCTGAATACACCATAACCAATCCTTGCCGTTCCTGCCAGACGGGTACTATTAAAAAAGCGTTTTGAGTTTTCCTTTCTCACATAAGCATTTATGGTGCTGCCTGAAGAATTCTGCAATGTTTTGCCTCTTGTATGAGCATTGATCATGGTACCTATTTTGGCTCCTACCACAAACTTCCAACTTCCGCTATTATGTTCCGGATCGAGGGTAAACCGTAATTCCAGCGGCACTTCCGCATATACCGTCGACAGCTTGAATTTCTTGAAGTAGTTAGTATCGGCAACATTATTAAAGTCAAGCTTTGTACCAGGACCAGCAACTTCCACGATCGTTTTGTTAAAAAAAGTGCTGCTTCCAGACACGCCTGCGCCAAGGCCAACGCTAAACCGGGGATCAGTCTTAAACGGAAGATCCAGCATGAAATAAACGTTGATGCTGTGTGAAAAACCTTTGGTATGAATGCTATCCGGCTTCCCAGCCCACTTATCATACCCCAGCTGAACCATGAAATGGTCATTGGAACGATTGCTGAGGGTTACTTTACTCCAGTCTTTTTTAATGGTAGCTGCTTTTACTTGAAGAGAATCGGTTTGAGAATAAGCCATAGCTGAACATCCGACTATTGAAACAAGCAGTAATAATTTCTTCATGAATTGTGGTATGAGTGGCAAATGTATTTTTTACGCGGTTAATGAATAGTTAAATGTCCAAGGGTGCAGGATTTCATCGATAAATAGCCAATAAAAACAGACCGAAACGCTTAACTGCACGCAAATATATAAAGATAAACGGTAAAAGGCCTCGTGTTATGTTAACTCTAAAATGACGCTTTGGTTATCAGCCTTCCCCTATCAGCTACCAGGAGGAACCTAATTCTAGCATTGTTTTCCTGATAGCTGACTGCTGATAGCTGATGGCCAAAATAACCGACAGTTTATGTTTGACATGACACTAGTTGCCCCTGGCAAGGGAGTTGCAGGCATTGATCGCGGTGAAGCCATTTTATGATTATCTTCTTATCAACAGGAGAGTTTATTATTTTTACAGCAATCAATTCATTCAATGAAAAACAGCAATAATTTTTCCCCTTCCAGCGAAGTCATTTTGATTGGTGCTGGCATTATGAGCGCCACACTAGGCATTTTGCTTAAACAATTGCAGCCAGATCTTACCGTAGAAATTTTTGAAAGGCTTGATATGGCCGCTGCTGAAAGTTCGGATGCCTGGAACAATGCAGGTACCGGCCATTCGGCTTTCTGCGAGTTGAATTATACCCCGGAAAAGGAAGATAGATCTATTGAAATTTCCAAGGCTATCAATATTGCTGAATCCTTTGAAGAATCCCGCCAGTTGTGGTCATACCTGATTAAAAACAATTTAATCACACTGCCGGAATCTTTTATTCGAAACATCCCGCATATAAGTTTTGTGTGGGGAGAAGATAACGTAGCCTATTTAAATAAGCGATTCACTGCCCTTACAAAGAGCCATCTTTTCAAAGGAATGATGTACTCTGAAGATCCTGAACAACTTGCCCGTTGGATGCCGCTTGTTATGGAAGGCCGTGATGAATCAGAAAAACTTGCTGCTACCCGGATGGAAATAGGTACCGATGTAAACTTCGGAGCTCTTACTCGTTGTATGTTTAACTTTCTGAAAAACCAGCCCGGAGTTTCGCTGCATTTTCATCATGAAGTGCGTGATCTCATACAGCAGGATGATGGGCAGTGGGAAGTGAAAGTCAAGGATTTGTCTACTAAGAAAAGCCGGAAGTCGCTGACAAAGTTTGTTTTTATAGGGGCGGGCGGCGGCGCTTTTCCCCTGTTAGAAAAATCAGGCATCCCGGAAGGCAATGGCTTTGGAGGCTTCCCTGTTAGCGGACAGTGGCTTACATGTAATAACCCGGAGATCATTGAAAAGCACCAGGCAAAAGTATATGGTAAGGCGGCTGTGGGGTCACCGCCGATGTCAGTTCCACACCTGGACACCAGGATCATCAATGAGAAAAAGGCACTGCTCTTTGGACCATACGCCGGATTTTCTACCAAGTTCCTTAAGAACGGATCATTTCTCGACCTACCATTATCTATAAGAACCAACAATATCATCCCAATGGTTGCGGCGGGCCTTCATAATATTCCGCTCACAAAATACCTCATAGACCAGGTACGCCAGTCTCCCCAAGACCGGCTGAAAGCATTGCAGGATTTTGTTCCTACCGCAAAACTGAAAGATTGGACATTGGAGACGGCAGGTCAACGCGTACAGGTAATAAAAAAGGATCACGATCATGGAGGCATCCTGGAGTTCGGGACTGAAATTGTTAGTGCAGCCGACGGATCAATTGCCGCGCTGCTCGGCGCTTCCCCTGGTGCTTCCACCGCAGTGTCCATCATGCTAAACTTGCTAAAACGGTGCTTTAAGGAGAAAGTAACTACGCCTGAATGGGAGAATAAGTTGAAGGAGATGATACCTTCTTATGGGCAATCGCTTGCAGAGGATGAAAAACTATGTAAGGAAATTAGGCGATATACTGGTGAGACGTTAGGTTTGAAGGTAGCCGAACCAATAGGACAACTATAGAGCCAGGGCCGCCCTCACCCTCATCGAATAAGGAAAGGAGAAATTTTTTAAACATCCATGTAAGAGGGGCAGAGGTCGATCATCAAAGGTCAATCAAAGTCATTTTAGTGGCTGACCAAAATGTAGCGGCGTTTGTAGGGGCCGGGCTTGCCCCCGCCCTGACTGCATACGAAACTGCCGGAATATTGGTAAACGTCGACAAAATACCACATGTCTCCGATGTAACAGGGCGGAGGCAAGCTCCGCCCCTACAAACGCTCCTTTCCTTAAACGACATTGATGGGTTAATTGTCAATCGGTCGTCACCCAAAGAACATTTCACTCTTCTCCCAAATCCTGAAGCATCTTATCCGGCAATTGTTTTTCAGCGCTGGCACCCATTTTCTTAAGCTCCTCCACGCGGTTGATAATATTTCCCTTGCCTGTTGACAGTTGTTTGAAAGCCGCATCATAAGATAAGTTAGCCTCCACTAATCTTTTACCAACAATTTCAAAATTATCCATAAAGCTGGCGAACTTGTCGTAGAGCTTGCCTGCTTTATTAGCAATTTCAATGGCATTTTTGCTCTGTTGTTCCACCTTCCAGAGATCGGCGATTATTTTAAGAACGGCAAATAAATTGGTAGGACTAACCAATAATATCTTCTTATCATATGCATATTTCCATAACAGGAGATCTGTTTTAACCGCCTCCAAAAATGCGGGTTCAATCGGGATAAATAACAAAACATAATCAAGGGCCAGGGCATACTTTGGATAATTTTTCCGGCTCAATCCATCAATATGAGCACGGATAGACCGGGCATGTTCCTGCATCCATTTTTTCTGGGCATCCGTTTCGCCGCAGCTTATGTACTGCTCCCAGGCAAGCAACGATACTTTCGAATCTATAATCACTTTACGCTGATCAGGGTACAGGATAGTTACATCCGGCTGCAAGCCTTTGCCGTTCTCGTCTTTCTGGATGTTTCCAGCATTATCCCGGATAAATTCCTGGATGAAGTATTCACGACCCTTGGCAAGACCGCTGTTTTCAAGCAGGCTTTCGAGAATCATCTCACCCCAGTTTCCCTGTATTTTATTATTGCCTTTAAGAGCGGTGGTTAGATTATTGGCCTCCAGGCTCACCTGCTGGCTGGCTTCTATTAATCGATGCACCTCTTTACCCAAAGAAAAACGTTCTTTGCTTTCCTTATCGTAGGTGTCCTCTACTTTTTGTTTAAACTCACCCAATTGTGTTTTCAAAGGAGTGAGAATAGCATTTATCTTTTCTTCATTTAGTTGTGTAAACTTTTCGCTCTTTTCTTCCAGGATGGTCTGTGCCAGATTTTTAAATTCAAACCGGAACTGGTCACCTAGTTGCTCCAGGTCCTTCTTTTGATTTTCCAGCTTTTCTTCTGCAGACTGATACTTTGCTTTAAATAAAGCGAGTTGGTTTTGTAGCAGTTCATTTTCCTTTAGGTAGCGCTTGGAAATGTTGTACTGTTCCTGTAAAAATCCTAACTGGCTTTCTGCTTTTGCGCATTGTTCTATAAGCAATTCTTTCTCTGTTTGCAGTTTTTTATGCTCCTGTTGTACGAGGGAAAAGGCACTCGATTGTTCCTGCAGCCGCTCATTCATAGCAGCCCGCTTATTACCGGCAATTGCGCGCTGGATCAACCAAACCAAAATGATTGTTGCTATAATGGCCGTTATAAAAGCTACTATGATAGTTGTGGACATAATTTTATTATTGAAAATATCAGCAGAAAGCAAAGTGCAGCTCTGCTGTTTCAATAAAAGTTTTGGGAATGAAAATTAAGTAAATAAACAGTAGTATTAATTATCAATCCTGTAATCAGATCCTCTTACAACGATGCGTTTTTGGAGGATATAATACATCGAAAGCTGTTTCATAACCAGCGTCCGAAATATTTATCAGCTTTTTTTCAAAGCTGTTTTTTCTAAGCTGGTATACCAAAAACCCAATGACTAATGTTGCAGCAATACCAAGAGCAATCTTATAAGTTTTCATTATCAGAGACAATTATTAAATAAACAATATTAATAATAATTTAAGTGTTTTGGTTCAATAAGAATGTTAAGAAAAATACAGTTTCTGTTTTTAAATGGATAAAAAAAAGCAAAATTACGGATAATCTAACTTCCAGTAATACATCCTCGTCTTTCCCCATACTCAACAGCTCTTATATAACTTCTGACCTTCAAAAAATTAGGAAAACTTTTTGTAACTTTTGCACCTGGCTTCTGAAACTTTAAAGGATTATTATTAGAAATAAATTATTAGTTGAATATTGTTCTACATTTATGTCGTTCAACCACCAACCGCTCCAGCCTGAGCAGAAGTACAAAAACCTGTATTCTACCCACCCCGAGCTCCTACCGGTGCTTGAACAGCCTCCCATAATCGATCATTAAAAAACTTCTGGATACCTTGATTAAAATATAGTTCCCTTTTGAGTATGGAGCATCCTTTTTAAGTTATGTAAATCGTGATACTGGCCTGCCTAATTAAATACTCATGCCTTTCATATAACTTCCAGGTTATTTACATTGTGACATCGGACCAACCTGGTGACCAGACCTGATAGCCGATAGATAGCTAACTGCTGATAGCTAAACTCATACCTGGCTTATGCTCGCTGCCAGGATTTGTCTTTGAGTTTAATGGCACTAATCAGCCAGAAAATGAAACAGACAGCAATAAAAAATAAAGTCATTAACAAGATAGAAAATTTACTGATAGCCATTTTGTATACAAGGCTTACATTGGCGAAGTTAACTGCCTGGTGAAGGTCTTTTGACATGGCGATGTTTTCGATAACATCAAAGATGCCTGCAGCGAAAATAAGGTAAGAGAAGAAAGAGCCTGCAGTGATAAAAATTTCATTTTTTGTTAACGAAGATATAAAGCGGCAAGCTGTAGAAATAGCCATGCAGTAAATAATAATGAATATATAATCTACATAAATACTTTTAACTAAAATGTCAAATTTGCCATCAAGCATCCATAGTTTTGTTAATGCAGCAGCGGTATCTACTGTTTTAGCCATCTCATATTGAACAATTTCGCTGGACCTCAGGGGCGAGAGGTAATGTTTCATCCAAACTATAAAGAACCCCGCTACGCAAAAAAATAGCCAAAACCTCCATTTTAATTTGTTGTTGATGGCTGTATCCGTTTGATCCATGTTTGAGTTTATTGTTACCGTTAGCAAATTCTTTCTAAAATAATGAAATCATTTGGTAATTCCCTGGATGATCTCACTATTTTGCTGATAAACTGTTTGTAGCTTTTTTTAATCTATACCATGTGCGCGCAGTAATTAAATTATTTAATCCCAATGGTGCGTTACGGTATCGTTTTGATATAGTGGCACAACAGATTGTTCATCAAATTATTCGGGGCATTTAGCACGGGCATTGTTACATAGTTATCGTAATTTGAGCGATTTTATCATTTACAATCTGTACAAATTCCGTGTTACGTTCATTACTTCAAAAAATATTTCAAAAATCAATAACAAGGTTTGCGCTTAGAGTTTCTTCTTCCCCCAGGAAGGATGCCGTGTTTACCTCACTATCTCAATTGGTAAAAGATACGAGGGATCTAAAAACAGGAAAAGGAGTCATCATCCCCTTTGATATGAATAGTGGTAAATTTATTATTTTCTCAGACGAGCATAAAGGTGGTGCAGATCTCGCGGACGATTTTCATCTGGCCGAAAAAAATTACTTGTCAGCTTTGAGATTTTATGATGAGAATAATTTCAATTTTATTAACATGGGAGATTGTGAAGAATTATGGGAGAATACACCCAAGGTTGCCATCGAAAAAAACAGGCTGACATTATTTGAAGAAGCAAAGTTTCTTTTGAAAGACCGGTATTATCGCATATTCGGAAACCATGACCTCGAATGGAAATATTCGTTTCAACAAAATCTTTATCTCAAACCTATTTTTGGCGAAAAACTGAAAGTATATGAAGCTGTATTACTTGAAACAGAATACAATGATAAAACGTTTTCAATTTTTCTTTGCCATGGCCACCAGGGTGATCAAAAAAGTGATGGGAACGCTTTCAGTAAATGGGTAGTGGCTGCTATATGGACACCTATTCAGCGTTTCCTAGAAATAAATCTTAACAGCATTTCTGATTCATTCGAGCTGGTAGATAAACATAATATTATGATGTATGACTGGAGCGCAACGCAACAGAATACTATTTTTATTTCCGGTCATACGCATAAACCAGTGTTCGCATCATTAGATCATATTGATCGTTTACATAAACAACTCCAAAAAGCCGAAGCTGAAAATAACCCGGTTGCCATTGAATCCCTTAAATCCGCTTTGCAGAAAAGGGAATCGGAGTATGCTGGAAAAAAAGTAGTAACAACGATGGCACATCCCAGTTATTTTAATAGCGGCTGTTGCTGTTTTAGTGATGGAGATATCACTGGCATTGAAATTAGTGAAGGTTTAATCCGCTTGGTAAAGTGGCATAGTGAGAAAGGGGTGAGTACACGCATAATGTTGGAGGAATCACCGCTGTTCTATATTTTTGATCAATTGTGAGAACGATTTGCTGCATGATCAGGTAAGGGTTTGTAGGGCAGGGCTTGCCCCTGCCCTGTTACACTGGAAACGTTTGATATTTGTTGATGTTCCCGATAATATTCTGGCAGTTTCGTATACAGTCAGGGTCGGGGGCAAGCCCTGCCCCTACAAACGCCCTGACTTATTGATAAAGCTATATTATATTGGAGGATGAGTTATGGGAGGATATGGGCCACTCACCTGAACAATTGCTCTGCTTGTAAAATAGACTCCGGTTTGCCAACATCTATGAATTTCGAATGGGAATGGTCAAATCCTTTTATCTGGTTTGTCTTCGCCAATTGAAGATATAATTCTACCATACTGAATTTGCCCTGTAGCGTTATTTGATTAAAAATGGAAGGGCTAATTACATGAATGCCGCTAAAAGCTTTGGGATGCATTTTATCTTGGGTTCTAACGAGTTTTTCCTCACCTGACTTTACATTTCTCCAGCCAAATAAATTATCATCTTCGTCGAACAAAAAATAGCGGGATGTTACTCTTTCTGTTACTGCCAGCGTAGACAGTGATTCATGCGACTTATGAAAAGAGATCATAGCTCCCAGGTCCATATCCGTTAGAACATCTGTATTCATTAGTACAAAATCACCCTTATCAAAAAACCAGGCAGCTTTAATAAGTCCGCCACCAGTTTCAAGTACCATGTCTGTTTCATCTGAAATGCTGATATCACTTCCCCAGCCTTTATTCAAGTCAACAGCTTCCCTGATCTGCTCCGCAAAATGATGCACATTAAGAATTACTTCTTTTATTCCAAACTGTTGAAGGTATTCGATATTCCTTTGCAACAAGGGTTTGCCGTTTACTATTGCCAAAGCCTTCGGATGATGGTTAGTCCAGGGTTTAAGCCTGCTACCCAATCCCGCGGAGAGGATCATGGCTTTCGGAGCAGGGTATGAGGTGTGAGGTTGGAGGTATGAGGTATGAGGCATGTGGAATGGCTTTCAGCTATCAGCTTTCGGCTATCAGCTTTCGGCTATTTAGCAAGGTTTATTTTTTTAATCGATATTAAGCTTAAAATAATTTTCAAATGAGACTTAATAAAATATTAGTGATTTTATAATTGATGTTTTTTACGAAAATAATATTATCAATACACCTTCTAATTTTCGAATGAAGGAATGTATCCAAAAAATTAAAAACTATCAGCCGAAAGCTCATAACTTTTATATAACTTATAAGTTATTGATATTGTAGCATCGAACCAACGTGGTGGCCAAAGCTGATAGCTGATAGCTCATGGCTGATAGCTATAACTCATGCCTCAAGAGTTCAACCATTTTTTCTCATCCTGGATCATATGATGCACAGTTGTTTTCACGGCAAACTTATTTCGTAAATGCCGCGCCAGCTCGTCCGCAGCGTATACACTACGGTGTTGTCCTCCTGTACAGCCAAAGCTTACCATTAGATTACTGAAACCACGTTTGATATAATCTTCCACGGAAATATCTATCAAGCTACAAACATTTGCCATGAAATCAGGCATTTTAGTCTGTTGTTCCAAAAAATCTTTCACTTGTTTATCACGGCCAGTTAGTTTTTTAAATACGTCTATGCGGCCAGGATTTAAAATACCCCGGCAGTCAAAAACAAAACCTCCCCCGTTGTCAGACTTATCTTCAGGGTATTTTATTTTGTAGGAAAAACTATTTATATGAACGACGAGTGGCGTATCGGCGGTAGCGCAAACGGGTGTATAACGCTGAATAATTTCGTCCTCTACGATTAAAGATAAAAGCCTGTCGAATTCGGGAAGAGTAATACCTATGCGTTTATTATTTACAAACCATTTCAGGTTTCTTAACGCCAGCGGAATGCTCACCAGGAAATGCGCTTTTCTTTCAAACAGACCGCGAAAACCATAGGCACCCAATACCTGCAACAGCCTGATCAATACATACCCGTTATACTGGCTCACAAAGCTGCTTCTGTCGACAGGCTTCTCTAACCATTCTTCGATATAGGTCATATAATCTTGCAGCAAGTTAGTTTTCCATTCATCGCTTAATTCCGCTTTGGCCTGCCATAAAAGCGATGCGACGTCGTATTGCAAAGCGCCCTTCATACCACCCTGGTAATCTATAAAATGAACCTTGTCATCTTTTACCATCACATTTCGGCTCTGAAAATCACGAAACATAAAATGCTTATGACCTGTATGTGTGAGGTAGTTACTCAGGGCATCAAAATCATCCAGCAGCGCCTGTTTATCATAAGGTAGTTTTAAGGTATCCAGGAAATAGTATTTAAAATAGAGCAGGTCGCTCAAAATGGTCTGCTTTCCAAATTCCCTGGCTGTAAGACATAGCTCATAATTTATAGACTCACCTCCAACTATCTGCATCTGGGAAAGTTTTTTCAAACTCTGTTGAAAGAGGCCATATACAAAATCGTTATGCCCATGCTCTTCGAGTTTGTCAAGCAATGATTTATTGCCAAAATCCTCCTGGATATAAATCGTATTATCATTGCTTACTGCAAATATTTCAGGAACGGGTGCACCGCTATTTTTGAATTCCTTACTGAACTCCACAAACGTAATAGTTTCCCGTTTATTCAGGTTATAGGTGGCGATATAATTTTGATCGGTAGTAAAGATCCTAAAATAGATCCTGTCACTACCCGACTGCGGTAGTTTCTCTACCAGATCCACATGAACTTTACTAAATGATGAGAACAGTTTTCTAATTTCCTCTATTACTGCTTGCATTAAAAATTTTGAGCAGTAAATGTAATTCAGAATTATCAGAATCAAAGAATTATCAGAATGCTGATAATTGATGTACAGTTAAACAATTAGCATGAATTTTCGAGCCAGTTCTGGGATCATGATTTGTCAGGTTTCCGACTCCAAATGCTTTTTGCATATGTATAAAACCCGATTAACTATGGCAATAATCAGCTGGTTCTAAAAATGCCATTTCTCAATTGCTATCAAACAGACTTATTTGTGAGCCGGGCCTTTGAAACCCGGAGCTATCCAATTCCCATCTTTCCTTATTTAAACCATAACGCATATTGAATTTCTGAAATTGCTGTCCTATCATAGCGGAGATTTCTCCTTCTCCTCTCATCCGCCTTCCCCACTGGCTATCGTTTACTTTTCCGCCATGGGATTGCTCAATAAGGTGCCATACTTTGTCCGCACGATCCGGGAAGTTCTTATACAACCAGTCATGAAAAAGCAACTTAATAGAACCGTTCAACCGTATAAACGTGTAAGCTGAAAACACTGCCCCGGCTTCACTGGCGGCCTTCATGATAGTATGCATTTCATGATCATTCAGTGCGGGAATCATTGGACCCAACATAACACCCATCCTTACGCCGGCTTTGCTTAATTCTTCGATAACCCTTAAACGCTGTTTGCCTGTGGTAGTTCGAGGCTCCATTACACGTCGCAGGTCTTCATTAAAAGATGTAATGGAGACTAAAACCGATACTAATTTCTTCTCAGCCATTTTAGTAAGTATATCCCTGTCTCTGAGAATCCCGGCGTTTTTTGTTATAATTCCTACTGGCTGATTGAATTCAAGGCATACTTCCAGCAACTGGCGTGTTAGCCTGAATTTTTTCTCGGCAGGTTGATAGCAATCGGTATTGCCGCTCATGCCGATGGGAACGCTATTCCAATTTTTATTCATTAAGAATTTGCGCAATAGTTCAGGGGCATTTTTCTTTACCATAATCTTACTTTCGAAATCAAGTCCGGCACTATATCCCCAATATTCAAACGAATTACGGGCATAACAATAGATGCAACCATGTTCACAACCCTGGTATGGGTTCATACTGTACATCATCCCTACATCAGGGCTTTCTACCTTATTTACAATCCCTTTTGCATTATCTTCCAGGTATTGTGTCTTAACATCAGGTTCTATCCAATCATCGATCCCTTCTGCGTGCTCCTTAACCGTTTCATTTTTTAGAAATTTATTAATGGTATTAAATTGTGCACCTCTTCCCTTTTTATAAGTGTCAAATTCTTCTTCTGACGAATTTTCTTCTTTCATTTTAATCTGTTGTCCGGTTTATCGTATAATATTCGTCTGCTTCCTATCACCGCAGATAAAGAAGATAAAGGGCTGGCAGTGTTATTCATAACAGGATTTAACTTCATATAAAAATTTTATCCTGTTTGTTTTGCAATATCATGTTGCAAAATGCTCCCTGATTAATCTTTTGGCCTTATTTGTATTTTGACAATTGTATTTAAATTGCTGCCAACCACTTTATCTCTTTTTTCTGCTTGAACGAAATACTACTATTCATTGTTGATTCAACCTGTTAAAATAATGCCCCTTGCGTCGTGTTCACTGGTAAATTCATAAAATCGAAACGTTGCACTATTTGATAGGGTTTATCGCCGACTTTTCTTTTTAGCAGTAACATGCCGTCCGCAATAAAGCTGCCCGTAAAACTTTTATGTGAATATTCAAGCCATGATTTTTCATACTGATCAGCTGTAAGTTGCCGGGAGACAGAAATATAGGGATCATCGATAAAATGCGGATCAGATTCCTGTGATTTCATTAACCGTCTGCCTTGCCGAATTTGTTTAACCAGTTCCTGGATGGGCAGTTTGGTGGTAACATTAATAAAAATTGTATGGGATGGAAAACTGCCAAAATCCTTGAGATGTATTTTGAATGCAGGCATACCCATAGCCGCAACTTTTAACCTGTTGATAATCCGATCTTCCATCATTTGCCATACCACAAATTTGGCAATAGTGATATGAGGTTTGCCCCATAACGCATTGGGCGCTTTATATTTTTCATGAAATTCCTTTTTAATATTAATGATCTTATTCCTAAGGTCTTCATGTGGATTTATAACAAGAAGATATTCGTAATATTTATACCCGGGTAATTCCAACAGATTTTCATTCATGATAGTAGTTTTATTAAATTAGATTATGGTATGTTAACTTTTACCAGATTGCGAAAAATGAAATTTATTAACAATAGTGCAGTCATCGAATTGATGTTGTCGCTTTAGCAACACCATTTCTTTTACCATAAATGATTCGTGGAAATCTTTCTGGGAATACTCTTTTAATGCTTTGTCGAATACTTCCATCGATAATTGCCTGGCTATAGTAATATGAGGTTTAGACTTTGTCTGCAATGGAGGACAGTCAGAAGATCTGATAAAATCATCCAGTATTTTTAATTGGTGCGTTAAAGAATGCAGGGGAGCCGCGTCCTGAATTCGTACATATATGGTGTGAGGGGGAAACCCGCTGTAATTATTTAACGTAAGTTCAAAACTTGGCTGCATGTTACAGATATTTTGTAACCAGCGGCTAAGGGTATCTTCCATTGCTTCTTTGGCGAGAAAATTAGCTACCGTTATATAAGGCTTGTTTTTTATCGCGATTTTTTCTCCATACTGACGGTAAAATTCCTGCTTTTCAACTAATAATTTTTCATTAATAGTTTCACTGGGGTGCAGAACCAACATGTATTCCATCATTCCATAGCTGTTCCAATGGAAAGAGGACGTTTTTTTAATTGTTGTAGTCATGATCTACAGTTTATTGATAAAATAGTTAGTATAAAAATACTAAAAATATTAGCATGTTCAAATTTATTTTTGCCCGTAGATCATTTTCGATTGGCGAAAAATGAAAATAATATAAATTTTAGCGACGGTCCGTAAAGTTTTATTTTTTTTGAACCCATATACAAAAGAAAATCCGGATGTTTCATGAGGTTATCATGAAACATCCGGATCTCTTTTCAAGTTTATCGTAAGGCCGGGAAACTGCGGTTCTCTTAGAACCAGCTTCCTATAAATGCCTTGTTTACTTTTTGTCCCTGCAATCTCCTTCTTCTCCTTGCCACAACATACAAATGATGGAAAGCTGTAAAGATCATCAGCGGCATGAATAGTATGATCAACGGCGGAATGCCCAGCATGGATATCCACTTGCCACCAAACAATGAACGCATTGGTCTTCTTAAACGTTCCGCAATAAGGTACATACTTGGTACCAGGATCAACGTCATAAAGAAAGCGAATGCCAGGCCAAAGATGATGGTCCATGCCAATGGTGCCCAGAAGGCAACGCTGTCACCACCAAAGAAAATGTGCGGATCCAGGTCCGAGAACATGGTGATGAAGTTTATATTGAAACCAATAGCTAAGGGAATCAACCCTAATATGGCTGCGATTGCCGTTAATAACACGGGTATGATACGCGTTTTCCCCGCTTTAATAACTGCCTCTTTCGTTTTCATTCCACGCCCTCTTAATTCATCTGTAAATTCAATAACAAGTATCCCGTTTTTAATAACAATACCTGCAAGGCCAATAATACCCACTCCCGTCATTACCACTGAAACAGTTTTTCCTGTTAAGGCAAACCCAAGCATCACCCCTATAACACTGAAAATAATCTCCGTTAAAATGATCACTGATTTGCTGATGGAATTGAATTGAAGAACCAGGATAAACAATATCAAGCCTAAAGCAATAACAAGCGCTTTGGACAGGAAGGCGCCTGTCTCAGCCTGTTGTGCACCTTCGCCGGTTTGTGCGATGGTTACGCCGTCGGATACCTTTGTAAAATTTCCAAGCGCCTGTTTAATTTCAGCGTTGACAGCGGTGGGTGTGTATCCGGTTAACACGTTTGCATATAGCGTGATAACTCTTTTTACATTCTTACGTTTGATACTTCCAAACGTACTGGTATAATCAACTTTCGTTAATGCACTAATGGGTACTTTTTTTATCTGTCCGGAAGATATATCGCGGAATACAACCCTCATATTCAAAAGGTCTGCAAGGCTGTTACGCTGCAACTCCGTATTGCGCAATTGTATTTTATATTCATCTTCACCATCTTTTATTTTAGATATTTCCCTTCCGAACAAAGCCGTACGTATTTGCATGCCTATCTGTGAGGTAGATACGCCTTCTATCATAGCTCTCTCACGGTCAACTACCAACGTAATTTCAGGGTTGGTAAGGTCGACGTCCATTTTCAATTCTTCAATACCGGTAATTTGTATTGAATCGAAGTAGTTTTTCAAGTTAACTGCCGTTTTTGTAAGGTTGTCAAAATCCTCGCTGCTTACTTCAATATTAACCGGCGGGTCAGTCGGTGGTCCGCTGGCTTCCTGGTCTACTGAAATAACAGCACCGGGAATACCCTGGATAACCCGGCGGATAGAGTCAAGATAAGGTTTGGTAGAATGACCTTCCCTATGTTCAAACTGCACGAATGATACCTGTATTCGTCCTAATTCCGGCCGTGTACTTCTGTCGCCACTGCTGGGATCATTGGCGCCAATTGCTACATTGGAAATAACACTTTCTACTATTGGATTATTTTTATCTTTTGTAATTCCCAGCACTTTTGTAACCCTTTTTTCAAGTTGATGGGTAATGGAATCTGTATAGTCAACAGAAGTACCCACGGGCAATTTCAGGTATACATAAATGAAATTCGGATCACCTTTAGGAAAGAAAACAACCGGTACTTTGGCCGCTACGAATATTCCCAACGATGCAAAAAATAATCCTATGATTCCGAGCAATAGCCAAACCGGCCTCCAGCCTTTTAATGCCCAACGCAGCAGACTTTCATAATGATTCATGATCCACGGCAATCCCTTATTCTGGAAACCATGTATCAGGTCTTCAAATACAAAACGATTTAATAATATGAGTATTGTGAAAAAGAGGAACAGGTTGCCTGCAAAAGTAAAACCGGAAAGATCCAGCAATAATCCGGATATTAATGTTATCCAGAATACGGGCTTTTTAAAAATATGCCATTTTGGTTTTTTCTCATCACCTTCCGGATGATTCATAAAATCTACGGCGAACACAGGGTTCATGATAAACGCTACTATCAGGGAAGCGCTTAATGTAAAAATTAACATGGTCGGCAGGTAGATCATAAATTTACCAATGATGCCTGGCCAGAATAGTAACGGAATAAAAGGTGCCAGGGTTGTTAATGTGCCTGCCAATACAGGAATAAATACTTCGCCGGCAGCCATCTTTGCCGAAATTGCAGAAGTAAATTTCCCCCTTCCCTCCACGAATATTCGATGGGTATTCTCAATTACTACAATGGCATCATCTACTATAATACCCAGTCCAAAGAGAAGCGCGAATAATACAATGAAGTTGAGGGTAACATTACCACCTATTATAAATTCAGCTCCCGGGAGAAACATGAACGCCACGAACATACTTAACGGAACTGATAACGCCACAAAGAAGGCGTTGGTGACTCCCATAAAGAACATGAGCACCAATAATACAAGCACAAACCCAATTACAATTGAATTAACAAGATCATTAAAAGAGGTACGTGTGTTCCTGCTGAGATCGCCTGTGATTACCACGCTTAGATCTTTAGGATAATCTATGCCCCTGCTTTCTTCTACTCTTTTTTTAATTTCATCTGCTGTAATGATCAGGTTTTCACCGGCACGTTTTACGATATTAAGCGTAACTACATTTTTGCCATTTAAGCGTGCATAACTTTCTCTTTCCTTCATCGTGTCTTTGATCACTGCGATGTCTCTCAGGTAAATCGGTGAGCCTGCAGTATTCCTGATAATTACTTTATCAATATCAAAGGCAGTTTTGAATTGTCCCTTCAACTGTAATGTTCGCTTCATATCTCCAACTTGCAATAGCCCGCCGGATACATCAACGTTTTCTCTCGCAACTGCATTAGCAATATCATCGAACGTGATATTAGCACTTTGCATTTTATAATTATCAACATTGATCTGGAATTCTCTTTCCGGCGCACCAACAATATCTACCCTCGTAATTTGCGACATGTCTTCCAGCCTGTCCTGCATATTATCAGCATATTCTTTCAGGTGAAGCATGTCGTAATCACCACTCAGGTTCACAAACATGATGGGGATTTCAGAAAGACTTACTTCCTGCACATTTGGTTCTTCCGTAAGATCGGTGGGAAGGTCTTTCTTAGCCTTGTCTACAGCATCTTTCACTTTTTGTATGGCTACATCAATATTTACATCGGTACTAAACTCAACCGTCACCGCCGAAAAATCCTGTACGGAAGTACTATTAAGTTTATTAATCTTTACACCGGTTATCCCCTTGATTTCCTTTTCAATTGGCCTGGTAACAAGATTTTCAATGTCTTTAGGGGAATTACCCACATAAATCGTTGACACATAGATAGTAGGAATTACGATATCCGGAAACTGTTCTTTGGGTAACGTAACAAACTGGAATATACCCATCAACGATACGAAAATGATGAGCAGGTAAATAGATGTTTTATTTGTGATTGACCAGCTGGTTGGCTTAAACTCTTTAAACTTTTCCTTTATGTTTTCTAATGCGCTCATAAATTATTTTTTTGAATCCGGTAGTCCGAATGGTAACCTTAACGTAGTCTGATGTGATTGCAATGTTGTTATAACAGCATCACTAAATAGTTGAAGTAGTAATTAACTGTCCTTCATACAAACCTTGAAATCCTTCTGTGATCAACACGTCACCTTCTTTCAATCCCGATGTTATTTCAATCTTATCTCCATATAGTTCACCCAAAACGATGGGTCTTTTACGCGAGATCATCTTGCCATTTTCATTAGCAGCTACCAAAACGAATTTGCCTTTTTCATCTGTTTGAACAGTATTAACCGGTATGGCCAGTGCATTTGGCGCCGTATAATCCTGGATCTTTATAAGGGCTATCTGGTTAGGTTTTAGCGATGAGTTAGCAGGCAGTTTACACTCAGCAGTGAAACCTCTTGAACTGGTTCCGATTGACTGACTGATTAAGCTGATGGTAGAATTAAATGTTTTTGTAACATCAGGTATCGTGATAACTACCGGCGTTCCTTTTTTTACTCGTGATATATAATTTTCGGGAATATCCGTAATCACTTTTAAATTGCTGGTGTTTACGATTTTTATTCCGGAAGTGGGTGCTCCTGTAAAAGTTTCCCCCACTTTTATATTAACCTCGTCTGCTATGCCACTAACTTCCGCATATACATTGGCGTATTTCATCTGTTCTTCTAAAGTGGCGATATTTCTTTCTGCCTGGTCAACGTTATTCTGGGCTGTCACCAGCTGAACTTCTGTGCCAATCTTCTGGTCCCAAAGGTTTTTCTGGCGTTGGTAAATATTTTGTGCATAAGCTACCTGTGTCTTTGCGGTTTCCAGGTTCTGCCTGAGAATGGCGTCATCAAGTTTCATTAAAAGCTGTCCTTTCCTAACGGCATCTCCTCTTTTAACATACAGTTCCCTAACCTGCCCGCCCTGTCCGCGTGGTGTTACATAGCTGATGTTTTCAGCGTCCACCCTGCCCTGCAGGTCAATATAATGTGTGAAACTTTGTGTTGCAACTGGCGTTACAGCAACCAGTTTAGGTTTTTCTGTCTTAGCGGCAGAAGTATCCAGTAAGGCCACATCATTTTCCAATTTGGCAATTTCATCATTGAGTGAAGCTACCGCGTCCTTCTTTTTCTGCAAGACCTCTTTCTTTTCAGCCAGTTGTGCATTTTTATCTTTTGTAGTGGAATTACACGCCAATACACCTGCAGCAAAAAAGATAAACAGGCTAAATTTTATTATTTGTTTCATATTTCAGGTTTTATTTATATTCCGTTTTTATAATTTCCCAATAGCTTTTAAATAATCAACTCTTGCAATAATGGCATCGTAAACCGCAGAAAAATAATTATTCTGTGACGTTATCATATCAGTCTCTGCATTGGTGATTTCCAGGTTAGAGCCCAGTCCCTGCTCGTATTTTAGTTTAGTTTGATTATAGACCTGTTCGGCAAGAGCCATGTTTTTCTTTTGTTCATCCATAGTCAGCAAAGCACTTCCAATCTGAACTTTCGCCGTCTGCATATCATTGTTGATGCTATTTTCAAGATCGGCAATATTGTTCTGTGTCTGCTGCAATTGAAGTTTCGCCGTTTTTATACGCGCGTCTTTTGCGAACCCGTCAAATATGGGCACAGCAAGTCCAATACTAAAATAACTTGTTGTGAACCATGGTTCGCCCGTTTTAAAAAAGTTGAATTTATTACGTTGTGCATTGCGGTTATACCCACCGTTAAGGGTAAGCGCAGGATAGTAGCTCAGTTTGTAACGTTTAATATTAAATTCATTCAATTTTGCCAACGTCTGTTGAAGCTGGTACTCGATCCTGTCTTCGTATTTAAAACTTCCATCACTCATTAGATCCTTTCGCAGATCTGCGTCAGATAAACTATCCGTTAATACCAGTTGCTCTTTAACTGGCATACCCATCAGGTATTTCAGAGCCAGGTTACCTGTTGCCAACTGGTTTTCTACCTTGGTTCTATCTGTCTTTAGGTTTGATAGAGTAACGGTAACTTTATCTACATCAAGTTTTTCCTGGAACCCATTGGTGAATAATTCCTTCGTATCATGCAGAAGCTTTTCGGCACGTGCGATGTTGGCATCAATCAGTTTGATCTGGATTTGCCCTACTACTAACTGATAATAAACTTTGTAAACATTGGCTTTAATTTGTTCCTGGGTAACTGCCACACCCTGCTCGGCATATTTAATAGAAGCACTTCTTGCCTGCAGGCCCACGAAAACCTGACCGTCAAATAAAATTTGTTTGAGATTTGCACCGTAGGTGGCATTAAACTTGGTACCGAACTTAACCGGGATATATGTTCCCGCAGGTTGGCCAAAAAATTCACCAGGCAGCAAATTAGTGGCGATATTAAGGTAATCGACAACGTTTATCGAACCATCTATCTGAGGATATGCTGCGGCTGTGATCTCTCTATTTTGTTGCTGTTGCAGTTGGATGTTGATTAGCGCATTTTTTACCTGTACACTATTTTTTAATGCATAATCAACACTTTCTTTTGCAGAGAATGCATGATTTTGTTGTGCCACTAATCCCAACGTAGAAATGGTAAAAAATAATACTAAGCCCGTTTTATTTAATCTTTTCATTTTCATCTTGAGATATTTTTTTGTTTCTTTCTTCTTTATATTTTAAAATAAGCTTGTATCCTTTCAATGAAGCAACGCCAAATAAAAATTGTTCTATGAGTTGCTGTTGCACTTCTGCCATCTTAAATCGTGGCCGTGAAAAAATATTCCGGCTAAAAGGAAGCATTATGGATTCAAGTCGTATAAGCGTAGTGATATTAACACTAATATCATGGCGATAGAGTTCATCTTTAATTCCCCATTCAAGATTTTCCTTTATTGTACGATGTAAAAAATTGTTTTTATAATGAATAAATTTTTCGAAGGCAAGGGGATGATATTTGTCAAGATCGTACAACATAGATGGATTCATGTTTTCAAATAGTTCCTGAACCATCTCCATTGCCAGGAAAACTTCATGAACGGCGTCTTTTGCAACTGCTTTGTATTTATGACAACAATCACGATTGTGCTCCAGTATCTTGATTATAACAGCACCTACCAATTCGTTTTTATCGGCATAAAATTGATAAATCGTTTTTTTTGATATGCCCAACTGTAAGGCTATTTCATCCATTGTAATGGAGCGTATCCCATATTGCAAAAACAAATCGGCAGCTTTCTGTAAAATTCTCTCTTGCATTTCCATAATCGGCGACAAAACTAAGGAAACTTTTAACGTAACCAAAGTTTCCGGCGATTTAATTTAGTTTTTGAGGATGAATTGTTATAAAGTGCGGTTGAAACAGCCTATTTGTGGAATGAATTGTTGGATGAGCTATTGGCTATCAGCTATCAGCTATCAGCTATCAGCTATCAGCTATCAGCTATCAAGTAATAAAAGCCCGAAAGATAATGCACCAATTATTAGAATAGGGTGAAATGATTATTTATATTAATTTTTTTTATCGCCCAATGCTGTCGGACGATAGCTGATAGCCGATAGCTGATGGCTGATAGCCAGTTCAGTAGTATCGGTGAGTGTTTTTAAAAAAGCAATAATATCTTTTTGTTCTGTTGCGTTTAAACCGAGGTTATCAAATGGCAGTGTCTGATTATCGATATCTATATGTAACCCCTTGGCACCTCCTTTATTATAAAATTCAATTACTTCTTCCAATGTTTTATATACGCCATTGTGCATATAAGGTGCAGTTAAAGCAATGTTTCGAAGCGTAGGAGTCTTAAAAGAATGTAGTAAAAATTCTTTTTTAATAATTGCGTACCTGCCAGGATCGCTATCCAGAACAGCGTGATTAGTATCAGTGCTCGCAGGAACTCCGATCACTTCTGACTCCTGGTAATAGTAAGATGGTGGTTTGGATCCATTGAACAGGGGAACATAGTGGCAGGTCCCGCAAAGCGCTTTTCCCATAAACAGATTAAAGCCTTTTATTTCATTTGGTTTCATGGCTGATTTTTTTCCACGCATAAACTGATCGAAACGGGAGTTATAACTTACAATTGTTCTGAGATACATAGCGATCGCATTCACAATTTTTCTGCCTTGAATTATTCCACCGGCCGCGGGGTAGGCTTCGGCATATAATTGTTTGTAATCTGCGCGGTTTTTAAGATTGACTGCAGCCGTATCTCTGCCACTATTCATCTCTTTTTCATTTGCCAGTACTTCTGTAATCAGGTGATCCAACGATACCTGGCGGCTGTCGTAGAATAAATTGCTTTGTAAGGCAGCATTCCAGAGAGTGGGTGTATTACGGAGCAATGAGGTGTGCTCATCTAGTTCGTTGGCTTTCGGAAGGCCATCAGTAAAAGCTCTCGCCGGCTGATGGCAGCCTGCGCAGGAACGTTTGCCGTTTTTGGATAAACCAGGTTCATAAAATAATTTTTTTCCTAAAGCAATTCTCGCATTGGTAATTGTATCGTCAAAGAGGTATCTGTCTCTCTGCAGGCTTTGCCATGCAAAAAGGTGGGTTGTTTTTTTTATGAGCCCGTACCTGATGGGACTATCTATATATCCCATTTTTTGTTTGGCATTACCCAACCAACTTGCCAGCGGGTTAAGAAATTTAATAATAAATTCCATCCTGTTGAACTTTTCAAAATCAGAATTCTTATCAAGGTATAGCGTTGCTTTCTGAAGCAGATAAAGTACCCTGTCATAATCATTTATTCCTGAAGAAAAGATTTCATTTTTGTATGATGCTATAACATACATAACACTGTTTAAAGACGATTTGGCTTCGTACAAAGAGAGATGGCCCGTAGGCGAATCAAAGCCGGTGATACCAAGTGCAAGAATTCTGTACAGCTCCTCCATAGCCGCATCTAAAACATATTCGCCAGGCTGAAATGTACCAGCATTTTTACTTAGCCCATTAGTTAAATTATAAAGTTTGATTATAAATTGAAGCAGCTCTTTCTTTCTGGAAACATCGTAAGCAGGGTATAAAAATGATTCGATCATCTGAAACCCCTGTGGCTCATGATAAGCCAGGGGATCTTCCTCTTCTACAAAATCTATCCCGGGGCCATTGATCTTACTTACATCAAGTTCATAATAATATTCAAGAATAAATTCAATCTGTTTGTATGCGAGCCTTGCAGCCAAAAAACTTGCCTGGATATTTTTTCCTGTTTCGTCATTTTCAACAACAACCCGTAATTGATGAATACTTTTAACAAGTATTTCAAAATTGTCTACAAATTTTTTTTTGATGTCATCTTTTGGCGAATCGGGAGGAGGTGCAAAAAAAGAAAATAGTATTCCGCAAAAAAAAATTGCGATGATGGCGATATGTTTTTTTTTCATGGATAGATGCAATATAAGGA
>JBDSBP010000457.1:0-11442 GCA_039921525.1 Chitinophagaceae bacterium
AAGGTCAAGTGGAATGTCGATAAAAAAGTCTATGGAAGCAGCCAGTTCCAATTTCTTATTTCTTGAATAGCAGTACATAAAATTGATCTGCGGGTTGTGGTTATTGACACGTTTTTTCATCCTGTTGTCCATATGTTGTTTGTACCAGGCTTTTAGTTGTGATCGCGCTGGTGCCGCCACAAACGCCTTGTTACTAAGGATACATCTGATATTTATAAACGATCCCGATAATATTCTTTCAGTTTGGAATGCAGTCAGGGTGGGGGCAAGCCCTCCCTTTTTATACCGGATACGTCTGGTATTTTATAAACGGTCCCGATAATATTCTGTCAGGTTCGTATGCAGTCAGGGCGGGCGAGCCCTGCCCCTACAAACGCCCGGGCATTTTACTTCTCGTGCACGTCAGCTCTTATTAATTTTTCCAACGGCGCCACCACTTGCAATTCACATCTTCCTCCCTGCTGTTTGGCTTTTTCAACTATCGCCAGTTGTTGCGGGAGCCAGTCACCACTTGCTTTTTTATTGTTGTGTAAATATTCCATTGCGGCCAATGCCGATACTGCAAGATGTGAAAGATTCTCAGATAAAGAAGCCGCCTCCTGTAACACGGGCGAATTCCGCAAAGTAACCAGGAAATTGTTGTTGTTATCTTTCCAGGTCGCCAGTTGATCGACGATCTTTTTTTCCAATCCGGGTAACGGCTTATTCAGAAATGAATCCACTAATCTACTAAAATTCCGTGGAACGGCCTGGTCTGGTGTTGCAGCATCGGCTATTTTAGTGTAAGGAGAAAAAACAGTGTACATCGTGTCTCCCTGGTTGCGTTCGTAAATCTTAAGAGGTTCTAAAACGTTGATCAATATTTCGAGTGCACGGGTGTCGTATCCATTTGCGAGACGCCGGAGCATTGCCTGCTTATACAATTCATGCCGTAGTCCAAGTGCTTCAAGGTGCAGGCTGGTAATATCGAGTCGCCGGTACATATCGTCTACGTCTTTCACTTCCCGCGGCGACCAAAGTCTTTCTGCTATAGCGGCCATTCTTGGCCAGATGCGGGAATCTACTGTTTCAGGGGTGACGTGCTCGCTCCACATGGTGCCTTCACCGCCAAGAATATTTTTTGATTGTTCGGGTGTGAGAGAAATGCTGTCGGGGAGAGGATCGTTTGCATAGTGAAAAGAGGTGGGCTGAATAAGGTCGATATAATAACCGTTGGAAAGAATAGCTTTGTAGCCGCTTTTAACGGAGGCATAAAAAGCTTCCTTGCCGCGCCAGGACTGGATCACGATATCCTTTGGAACACCGGGTTGCAGGATTTCGTCCCAGCCCATCATTGTTTTGTGATATTTTTTCAGGATGGGCAACAGGCGCTTGTTGAAGGCAGTCTGGAGATCCATATACTCTTTCATGCCATGGGCTTTCATATAAGCTTTGATGTGGGGGGTGTTCTCCCAATCCTTGCCTGTATTCTCATCCCCTCCAATATGAAAATATGTATCCGGGAAAAGGGCGGTCATTTCTGCATATAATTTATCGAGGAACACCCATACTTTTTCATTGGTGGGATCGAGAACGGGGTCGAAGACACCAAAGTAACGCTCCAACGAATAATTTCTTTTTACGCTTGCCAGTTCAGGGAAGGCGGTAAGGATAGCAGTGGTATGCGCAGGTACCACAAATTCGGGTACGATTCTTATCCCCCGCTGCCCGGCGTACCGTATTATTTCTTTAATATCTTCCTGTGTATAAAACAATCCATCCGAGGCCACCTGTTGAAGCCTGGGAAAGACCTTTGATTCAACCCGGAAACCCTGGTCGTTACACAGGTGCAGGTGGAGCACGTTTAATTTTACAGCTGCCATGCCGTCCAGGGTTCTTTTTACCATATCTACCGGCATAAAATGAAGGGCTACATCGAGTAGCATGCCGCGCCAGGGAAACCTTGGTTCGTCATGAATAGTCAAACCCGGAAAATAGTAGCTATTGTTGTCTACACTTATCAATTGGAGTAAAGTTTCCAGGCCATGGATAGCGCCGAGGTCGGTTGGCGCTTCCAGTATTACCTGCCGTTCATTTATTTCGAGTGTATAGCTTTCGTTTTCGGATACATTTAAACTGCCTGGCCTTTGTATTTTTATAAGCAGGGGTGCGGAAGGATTGTTATCCCCGGGTGTTACAAAGCCCTGTTTGTCCAGGAAGAAACCCGTTTTTTCTGATAGCCGGCGGATGAAGCGACTGGCTTCGCCATAGATACGCAGGGCAGGATTGCCAATGATCGAGACGCTGAATTTATTTGTAATTGTAAGATGTAGACCATTGATTTTTAGTTGTTGCGGAACTGGCATCAGGTCGTATGTGCGGTTGACCTGGCCCTGGGAAGGGATTTTTATTAATAAGAGCAGTAACAGTGATATAATGTGAAATACCAAAAGATTTTGTCTCATGCACTTATTTTTTCCTGGTAATATTTGGCTAGATTCTTTGTTACACGGAGTTGCACGGAGAAGCACGGAGATACACGGAGAAGGACGGAGATACACGGGTCGTCTCCGTGTAACTCCGTGGAACTCTGTGCAACTCCGTGTAAGAAAGAAATTGGGATAGCAATCATCCTCCCTTGTTACTCACACCTTTGTTCTATAATTTACCTACCACGGCTTGCTCGTTCCCTGCACCAACCAAGTCTTAGACCACGAACTATTACTACCATCTGGCCCATTATAAGTTGTTGCTTCCAGCTTACCAACAGCGGCGGCGGAGTTGGTCGGGTTATTCTGAAGTTCTGTGTTATCATATTTAAACCGCAGCGGAATTTTTGCGCGGTAAGAGTTCCATCCCACTTCCAGAACTGGCAGCCCGGTTCTTCTCCAATCCATAAATGCCTCGCAGGATGCCTGCCAGGAGGCTATCCATTTTTGTTCCATGATCCTGGCTAATGTGCCATCGTATTTTACGAGAGGTTGTGCCAGGTAATCAGCAAGATTTTTTACAGCACCGGCGTAACCATTGACATCCGTTTGATACGCAGAAAAAACAGTCCATAGAGTGAAAGAAGCTGTTATTCCCTGGTTGTACCAGTAAGCGGCATCTTTACCCACATTCCATCCTTTTTGGGCAGCTTCAGCCAGATCAAAACAGATTTCGCTGTATGATGCCATACGCTGTTTCAGCAATGTGCCGTTAGGCTTGTCGTATATATCCCTCCTCAGATAGGATACATAGTCATTGTTTGAAGTTGATTGCGTTCCAGATCCATTAAGATTATACTGGAAATCTGCACCGGAGTAGCTGATAGGTATCCCCACATATACAGGTGAAGTATCAAAGAAATTGAATACTGTAGCAATAGGTGCTCCCCAAGGCCGATCAACGGCGTATGTGGCAATGTTAAACTCTTTAAACTTTGTTGCGGCGGCTGCTACGGGATTAATATACCGCACACCACCAATAACCAATGCTGGTGTAGTGGCGTCACCTGGAGCAAATTTACTCGCATCCACCACTGAAGGTGTTCTTACCGGTTGAGCCATGATCACAATACGGGGATCTTTTAAAGCATCCAGTTTCTTCACCAACGTTGCGCACATTTTATTCCGGTCGAAATCCGTTTGTCCCTTGTAAGCATGAGCTTTTTGATACGATGTATTGGCATCCACTCCCGGGAAAGACATTGCCCAGTCGTCGTCATTACTGGCAAACACGTTTGCAGCCACTGCTTCCACGCTTGCCTGCACATTTCTCTTACCAGAAAGGCGCAGGTAATAGCGCAAAAGGAGAGAGTTCGCCAGCTTCGTCCATTTTTTAGGATCACCCTTGTAAAATACATCAGAGACCACGGTGATAGCGGTAATTTCCGGGTGATCTGCCTGGGCGCCAGTAAGGAAAGGAATCGCTGCTTTCAGATCAGCAATAACACCATCGTATATTTTCTCCTGTGAATCGAAAACGGGAAATTGATGTTCACGTCCGCCCAGATCTCCCTTTACTGCCATTGAATCAGGTGCATCGCCCCAATAGTCAGCGATCATTCCAAATTGAAAGGCACGCATGATCAGGCCCACCCCCTGGTGGAACTTCCATTCGCTGGTTTGTGCTTTCTGCAACATCAGCTTATTATCTCTCAATATTCCATAGTTACCATTCCAGGCTTTAGCGTCCCATTGGTAGGCGCTATAGCTGGCACCGAATGCATCCACGTAAGTATGTTGCACTGCGCCAGACATATCACCCGATCCCAGGTTGCCGTAATTAGTGGCAGAAGCCGTTAATACATTTGCCATCAGATAATCCGGGGCAGCATCTGCAGGAGTTATATTGTTGGGATCCCTGTTCATTTCTGAAAATTTCTTACAGGAAGGAACCAAAATCATAACCACCAGGAAAACGCTAATTATTCTCTTAAGACTTTTCGCGATTTTCATCTTTTATAAGTTTTACTTTTTTTTTAATTTAAGGCTATCGGCTATCGGCTATCGGCAAGGATTTATTATTCAAACTATTTCATAATTGGTTTTCGGTTTTACCTCATACCTCACACCTCACACCTCACACTTGATTCTAAAACCGAACATTTAGTTTCACACCCATTGGAATTGTCCAGGGAACGATATTGTACCGTTCAATTCCCTGCCTGAACTGGGATCCGTTGCCTTGTGCGCCGGTCTGGAACTGGAATGCCTGCTCCGGATCGATTCCGGCTTTCGCTTTTGTCCAAAGTATTATATTCCTGCTGTAGATGCCAAAGGAAACGCCCTGCAATTTTAACGAGCTCACCAGGCGTCTTGGTAATTCAGCACTGATAGTGACCTCTCTCATTTTAATATAGGAGGCATCGAACATGCTCATCCGGGCAAAGCTCCACCCTGCAGTGGCCGCATCTTCATAAAGCTGCACCTTGGTTAAACTCATATTTCCGAGGTTTTCGACATAACCACCCCGTCCGTCGCTATAAACACCTGGGAAGAAAGCGCCGTCGTTAATAGTGATACCCCCGTTATTTTGATAAGGGAATCCACCGGTTTCGGTAGTAGGGCCACCTACTAACCTGAATTGTTGCAAACCGTAAAACATAATATACTGTGCAGGGTTAGATTTCAGGAAGGCGGGGATATCTCCTCTCTTATCTGCCGGAATGGGAATTCCCATATTTTCCTGTCTTGCCATGGCTGCATCGCTCTGCAGGTAACGATAGGTTTGTGAAAAGAAAGTGCCACCCAGTCTCATATCAAAACTGGCAGTAAGGGTTAACATCTTCCATGATACGGAAGTCTGCGCGCCCATTAATAATTTCGGATTATAATTGCCTACTACCTCTTTGTTCTTAAAATCGCCACCGCCCTTTTTTTGATATTGTCCGCTGTTATCCAAAAGCGGCCAGCCAAAGTATGGAGAACCTTTATCAGTAACCGTGGCGATCTGGTTATCCCAGAGTTCACCTAATTTACCATTACTAATGAAAGGGGTACCGTCTGCATTAAACTTGTTGGGTATGGCCTGTCCTTTTGCATAGGTCCAGGCTCCGCTGTTACCGTCTGACCAGAACTGGTAATAAGGCACTCCCTGCGAAAGGGAAATAATATAGGAACTGTTTTTCGTGTAATTGACGGTAAGGTTCCAGGTCCAGTCTTTATTGGAAATGATGGTTCCGCCAACCTGCAGTTCTATTCCTTTGCTACGTATGAGGCCGGCGTTAATCTGGCCGCTGTTATATCCTGATGAAGGAGCTGTACTGATCGGCAATATCTGGTTTTTGTTATCTGACTGGTACACCGTTCCTTCAAACCTCAACCTGCTGCTAAATAATGACAGTTCCATCCCAAGTTCAGTTGACGTAGCCTGCTCCGGTTTGAGATTCGCATTTTTAAGCGTTCCTGAAGTGGCTTCGGTAGTGATGCCGCCAAAGCTACCCATGGAGATAGTACCATATAAGTTGTAAGGATCCGTGTCTTTACCCACTTTTGCCCAGCCACCGCGTAACTTAAGGAGGCTAACAGAAGGTCCTAAATCAATCATTTTGTTAACCAGTAAACTAAGGGATGCAGAAGGATAAAAATAGGAGTAATTATTAGATGGAAGGGTGCTTGACCAATCGTTCCGGCCCGTCAGGTCAAGGAATGCCAGGTCTTTAAATCCAAGGGAAGTAGTGGCATACGTGCTGTAAATGGCCTTTTCGTAAATGCTGCTTCTCGACCTCAGGTTTGCCTGGGCTATATTGGCCAGGTTAAAATACTCCGGGGCAACGATGCCCGAGCCGGGTTGCGAATTGCTCTGCTGCGTATTGCCGTAAACGTATTGAATGTTGCCGCCACCTGATGCAGAAAAGTCGAAGTTGCTAAAGTTCTTATGATAAGTTAGCAGGAAATCTGTATTGCTCTCTGTGTTGAAAATTTTTACAACACCATAATAACCGTTCCTTTCTGAATTATAACTCTTGGATATTTTAGTCTCCCTGAATTCATTCAGCATATCCTGTGAATAACGAACAAAAGCGCTGATGTGCGGAGTAATCTGGAAGTCTGCCTTCACGTTACCGAAAAGGCGATTGCGGGTAAAACTGTTTTTCACCTGGTTAAGGGTGAACCATGGGTTATTATCACCATTTGTCGCCGGGTTTTTTATATCCGGATCCTGGTCAACTCCTATTGGTGGTAACACCTTTCTTTGCTGGATACCCGGGGTGAGCCAGTAATTCTTCATTTCTCTTATGTCTACGCTAGGGGAAAGATAAGCCACGTCTTTTAATACACCGCCGTTGTTGCCGGCCACTACGTTGTCTGTGTTAGTTCGGGTGTAATTTATAGAAGAACTGATCTTGAATCCCTTGGAGACTTTATGCTCTACGTTCAGTCCCAGGTTATGACGCATTAAACCTGTTGTGGGTACAACGCCCCTGTTGGTTGTATTGGAATAAGATAACCTGTAGTTGTCTTTTTCTGATGCATTTTCTACCGAAACGCTATTGACGGAAGTGATGCCTGTTTGTACGAAATTCTTAAGGTTATTATAACTAACGAGGTCCCTTGTTTCAAATGTTCCATCCGGATTTTTTTTACTGTTCCAATGAATGGCTTTAAGTCCTGAATTCAGTGGTGTACCAAAACGGTATGTGTCGGTACCTGCCAGGTCTACCAAAACTCCGTTCCAGCTATTGTATCCGTTAGGAGTTATATAAGGATCTACACCAATGGTGTAGCTCTGGTTGGTAGGCAGGTACTTGTAGGGCTTATCAAACTCAGTGCTGGAGCTAAAAGATATTCCAAGGCCCTTGGACCGTTTCCCTGATTTGGTAGTGATCAGCATCACCCCGTTACCGGCGCGTGAACCATATAGGGCCGCAGCGCTTGGTCCTTTCAAAATGGATACACTTTCTATATCGTTCGGGTTCAGATCTGAGATAGCATTCCCGTAATCAACATCATTATCGTTACCGTTGTTGGTGCCGATATTGCTCAATGAATTTTTTACGGGTACACCGTCAATAACAAACAAGGGCTGGTTATCATTATTGAGAGAGCGGATTCCGCGAATTACCACACTTACCGAGGAGGTAGGACTACTACCTGTTGAGCTGATTGTGACGCCTGAAACTTTACCGGCCATACCATTTAGCAAATTGGTTTGGCTCACTTTGTTTACATCATCTCCTTTAATTTCTCCCACCGAAAACCCCAGGGATTTCTTGGCCCGGGTTATACCCAGGGCGGTTACTACTACCCCGGAAAGTTCCTGTGAAGTACCTGGTTGAAGGGTGATGCTTAAATCACTTTGTCCGTTAACGGCCAGTTCGGAAGTTTTGTACCCAACAAAACTAAATACCAGGATAGCATTTGGCCCTGTTACCGTCAACTCATACCCTCCTTCGGCATTGGTAGTGGTGGCATTTGTTTTTTCTTTTTCTGTAACGGTAACGCCTGCCAGGGGGCCGGTGTTGTCGGAGACTTTTCCCTTCACTACAAACGGAGCAACAAGATTGCTTTTTGCTGGTGCCAGTTTTTTCTCAGGCGCACTTTTGACGATACTTCCGTTAGAGACGGAGGCCAGGTCCTGTGCTGTAGATGCAGACCAGGAACATAGTGCCAGGCAGAGCAGCAAATTGCAGAAAGACCACAGGGAGCTAAACCTTTTTTTCATAGCAGTGTTGTTTTGGTGATTTGAAATATTTTTTAAACCGTTTTATTAGCGATAGGGTATTAGCGATAGGGTATTGGCTATCAGCTATCGGCTATCAGCTATCGGCTATCGGCAGGTGAATAGTCAAAAGGCTGAAGAGTTGATAATTATACCAAGAGCCATTTTTTGATAACCCCGAAGGAGTGATATTATGTTGATCGTCCAGGGGTTTAATACCACCCCTTCGGGGTTTTCTTTCTAAATTAAATATCTTTCTATAATTATTACAACAAACAGAATTGATATTAAATTTTCATTAATTGACCGCCACTGAAAGATGATAGCAAAGGACTTTCGGGCGGTAATTCTGTAATCAAATAATCGATAGCAGCTATATCACATATCTTTATTCGCTGTACGCTGTTTAATTTCTCCGCGATGCTTACAACGGCTACTTTTTTTGCGGAACGGATCATCGCTTTTATCACCTGCACCACTTCCCAGTCAGAATCCGTTAGTCCATCCTTCATCGAAAGTCCATTTGCCCCTATTACACATAAGTCTACTTTAATATTAGCCAGTTCATTTATTACACTTGCACCGGTATGCAAATTAGAATTCCTTGTCAGCATTCCGCCGATGCTTATTACATTCAGATGCTCATGCTCGGCGAGTGTAATGGCTACCAGCGGACTCAGGGTGAAAAAAGTACCCTTTATGGAGCCAGGTATTTTTTTCGCTATCTCCATGATGGTCGTTCCACCTTCCATCATCACCGTTATGTTCTTCTTAAAAAGGCCGATCGTTTTCTCAGCTATCTGTTGTTTGGCAACCAGGGCATATACTTCGTTTTTACCGTCGAACGGGGAGTGAAAGGTTTTGCTCATGGCGCCACCGTGCACTTTTAAAATCATGCCTTCATCTGCCAGTTCTTTCAGGTCTCTTCTTATGGTGTCTTCTGATACAGAGAGTTTTTCGCTTAAGTCGCCGGATAAAACTGTATTAGAGAGATTAATCTCTTTCATAATCAGTTTCAGGCGTTCTCTTCTCAGCATTGGAACTTGTGCCAATTAAAAGTAAAAAATGAAATTAAGTAATCTGCATGAAATTACCTATTTTAGAAATTGAAAAACGAAGAAAACCGCAATTTTTTTGAAGATGTTAAAGATAACCGAACAGCCATCTGATTACAGACACCTGGAAACCAGGCCAGTAGAAGAGATTACTGCCTCCATAAATAATGAAGATGCGACGGTGGCGTTAGCCATTGAAAAAGCATTACCCCAGATTAACCCCCTCATTCATGCCATTGTAGGAAAATTAAAGCAGGGCGGCCGGATGTTTTACATCGGAGCTGGTAGCGGTGGAAGACTCTCCGTGCTTGACATTATCGAATTACCTACAACTTTTGGTGTAAAAAAAGGTCTGGTGAATTCTATTCTTGCCGGTGGCATGGAGCATTTAACAGAAGCAAGGGAAGAAATGGAAGATAATATATTGGAGGGCTGGGAAAAATTACAAGAGAACGATATCTCGACAGCAGACATAGTGATAGGTATATCAGCCAGCGGCACCACACCATTTGTTCTGGGAGCCCTGAAGCATTGCCAACGCAACAACATTACTACAGGCTGCATCGTAAGTAATCCCGGATCACCAATTGCAGAACATGCAGATTTCCCCGTTGAGGTAATAACAGGTCCTGAGTTTATAACCGGCAGTACGCGAATGAAATGTGGTACCGCCCAAAAGATGATTTTCGACATGATCAGTACTACTACAATGATACAGCTGCAGCGGGTGGAAGATAACCAGATGGTGAACGTAATGCTCATCAACGATAAAATAATTGATCGTGCGGTAAAGATGCTGATGGGAAAAACAGGACTTGGAGATTACGAAACAGCAAAAATATTACTGCTTAAACATGGTAGCGTCAAGAAGGCGATGGACCAAATGAAATTATCATGATGCGATCTAACAGGCCCATTATCATTTTAGGCATTTTGTTTTTTGTATTTGGATTCGTTACCTGGCTGGGGTCAGTGCTGATCCCTTATTTCAAGATCGCCTGCGAGCTGAATAATTTCGAATCATACCTGGTTGCTTTTGCTTTCTATATTTCTTACCTGGTAATGGCCATTCCCTCTGCCAGGGTACTAAAGCTTACGGGATATAAAAATGGTATGTCACTGGGATTGTTCATCATGGCAAGCGGGGCTTTATTATTTATACCTGCTGCCTTGCAGCGATCGTACACGCTGTTTCTCACAGGATTATTTGTACAAGGTACAGGGCTCGCAATACTTCAAACAGCTTCCAATCCCTACATAACCATACTTGGGCCGCTTGAAAGTGCGGCCCGGCGTATCAGCATCATGGGCATTTGTAACGGAATAGCCGGCGTGATAGCACCTTTGATCCTGGGTGCCATTGCATTAAAAGATGCAGATGCTATCAAGGGTGGTATCAGCGGCCTTTCCACCGTTCAATCTGCGGAAATTCTGGATCGTCTTGCCCATAGGGTTATTGGGCCTTACAGCATAATGGCTGTGGTGTTAATGGGTGTTTCGGTGTTAATTTTTTTTTCCGGCCTTCCGGAACTGGATGCTGATGCGGAAGATGAAGGAGTGGCTGTTGCAAATACCAACAAGACGAGGATAACACAATTTCCTCACTTGCTACTGGGTGTACTCACCTTGTTTTTATATGTGGGTGTTGAAGTAATCGCGGCAGATACTATTATCAGTTACGGGGCATCCCAGGGAATTCCATTATCTACGGCCAAGTTTTTTACTAGCTGCACGCTTACCTGCATGCTGGCGGGTTACGTGGCCGGCATCATATGTATACCGCGGTATATTTCACAGGTAAAAGTGTTACAATTGTCTGCAGTTATGGGTTTGATATTCGTGACTGTTGCACTATTTACAAAAGGAATTGTTTCAGTGGGTTTTATTGCGCTTTTAGGTTTGGCGAATTCATTGGTGTGGCCTTCCATCTGGCCGCTGGCTATTGCAGGCCTGGGCAGGTTTACCAAGGTAGGTTCTTCGCTGCTTATAATGGCCGTTGGAGGTGGCGCGTTTTTACCGCTCCTATATGGGTGGCTGGCCGATGAGTTTAGTCCGAAACTGGCATACTGGGAAGTTGTTCCTTGTTATTTGTGTATACTTTTCTATGCGAGGGTAGGGTATAAGGTGGGAAGGACGATTGACCATTGACGATTCAATGTTTTTTAGTTAAGCAACCTGGTGGAGTGATGCGGCTATCTTCCCCTCCTTAGTTAAGGACCTTAGTCAAGGATGTTGAATTCCGTTGCGCAGCACGGAATTC
>JBDSBP010000458.1:0-6360 GCA_039921525.1 Chitinophagaceae bacterium
ACATGAAAATAAAAAAAACAACTTTAGCATTCTTTGCGGTAGCAATATCGTTATTAATTACCACTGGAGAAATATTCGCACAGTCAAAAGGAGTTAAAGCCCCTGTGGGAACTGTAAAATCTCAAAAGACTGTTCATCTCTTCAATCGTCAAAACTTAGATGGGTGGTACACTTTTATTAAAGACCGTGGAAGAGATAGCGATCCCAAAAATGTATTTACTATAAAAGACGGTATTTTAAATATTTCCGGTGAAGAATGGGGTTGCATAACTACGAATAAAGAATATAGTAATTACAAGCTGGTGGTGGAGTATAAATGGGGCAATAAAACGTATGGTTCACGTGACGGTAAAGCCCGTGATAATGGTATACTTTTCCATTCAAAGGGAGAAGATGGCGGATATTCGGGTACCTGGATGCATTCTATTGAATGTAATGTAATTGAGGGTGGAACAGGAGATTTTATTGTTGTTGGTGACAAAAGCAATGATTTTTTATTAACCAGCCCTGTAGCTTCTGAAAAGCAAAACGGATCGTATATCTATCAGCCCGGAGGGGAACCGGTAACTGTAAACAGTGGAAGGATCAACTGGATTGGACGTGATCCGGCCTGGAAGGATGAGAAAGACTTTAGAGGTATCAATGACGTGGAAAATCCTGTTGGAGAGTGGAACAGGTTAGAATGCATTGCAAAAGGCCGTGAACTCTCCATTTATCTTAATGGAACATTGGTAAATCATGCAATGTTTTCAAGGCCCGATGAAGGGCGCATTCAAATACAATCTGAAGGTGCTGAAATATTTTACCGTAGAGTGGATCTCACACCACTACCGGTTACCTCTTCTTATATACCTGAAGGCTACAAAAGTGTTTTTAATGGAAAAGATTTATCAGGATGGAAAATTCATGGCACGGAAAAATGGTATGTTGACAACGGAGAGGTGGTTTGCGAAAGCGGCCCTGATAAAAAGTATGGATATCTTTCAACAGATAAAGCCTATAAAAATTTTATACTTGATGTTAATTTCAAGCAGGAAGCAAATGGTAATAGTGGTGTGTTTGTTCGATCCAACATTAAGGGAACGGATATTACAGGATGGCAGGTAGAGGTGGCACCTTTAAACTTGCATACAGGGGGCGTTTACGAATCAGGCAAGGGGGGACGCCAGTGGTTAATACAACCGGGCCCGGAAAAGGAAAAAGTACTAAAACAAGGCGAATGGAATCACATGCGTATTAAAGTTGTAGGGGATGAAATAACCTCGTGGCTTAACGGGATAGAAATGGTACATCTTAAAGATGCCAAGTTTGGGTCAGGAAATGGTCATATTGCTTTGCAGATCCATAGTGGTGGAGGCATCAAAGTAAGATGGAAAGATTTACACATTAAAGAATTGTAAATAGAGATCGGTATCGAAGGTCAAACCGCTGTCGTAACGGAGTAGAGACTGATTCATTATAAAATCATAACAAGACGTATGTATTAAAACCCTATTTACCAGGATGCAAACTCAACTTAAGATCAAGCTATCGTTTTTTATGTTCCTTCAGTATTTTGTCTGGGGATCGTGGTATGTAAGTATGGCCGCCTATCTAAGTAAAACACTTCAGTTTGAAGGTGAACAGATTGGCCTTGCTTATGGTGCATTTGCAATAGGAGCTATGATTTCTCCATTTTTTGTGGGCTTGATTGCAGACCGGTATTTTGCTTCGGAAAAAATATTGGCGTTCCTCGGTATTGTGGGTGGCTTGCTGTTATTTATCCTTCCACAGACGACAACATTTGGTTCCTTTTATCCCCTTCTTATTATTTACTGTGCTTCGTATGTTCCAACGCTTGCCCTGGGCACTTCACTATCGCTTCATCATCTTGCCAATCCCAGACGAGATCTGCCTCTTGTGAAAGCTTTTTCTGCAGTAGGCTGGATTGCCGGAGGTATAACCTTAAGCATTGTATTTGAAAGTGAGCAATCCGCTATGCAGTTCTATATAGCAGGAACATCTTCCATACTACTCGGATTATTTTCACTGGCTTTGCCACACACACCTCCTAAGAAGACAGGCAAAGATGTGCGGCTTAGTGAAATACTGGGTCTCGATGCGCTGGCGCTTCTGAAAAAACCATCATTTGCTGTTTTTATTACATGCATGTTCCTCATCTGTATTCCACTGTATTTCTATTTTGTTAACATGAATTTGTATGTTACAGAACTAGGATGGAAATATACAGTTGCTAAAATGTCATTAGCGCAGGTGTCTGATTTTATATCGCTGCTATTACTGCCCTTGATATTGAGGTATCTTGGCTATAAGAAGACTATTTTTATTGGCATCCTGGCATGGGCGGCCCGTTACTTTCTACTAGCTGGTAGTGTAGATGCTATATCAATGCAAACAGTATTTGTGTATGCAGCCATTTTGCTTCACGGGGTATGCTACGATTTCCTTTTCATTACCGGCCAACTTTATGTGGATGATGAAGCCAATGAGCGTATACGGGGTGCAGCACAAGGGTTGATAGCATTTATTCTATGGGGCATAGGTGCATTTGTAGGTACACAACTGGCTGGCATTTCCCTGGCATCGCATACACTGAGAACACCGGTAGGTGGTATAGCGCATGACTGGCAGGGGATCTGGATTTATCCTGCCTGGGGAGCCGTTATTGTGCTGATTATTTTCATGATCTTCTTTCGTGAACCAGCAAAGGAAATTAATACAAAAAAAGTAATGTTATGACTCCTAAAAACATGATTGATCGGCGAAGTTTTATCGGAACTACTACTGCAGCGGCCGCAGGTATCATTTTGCCGAAAGGTGGTCTTTTTAACATCATAAAAAAAGATGATTTTCCCTCTACGAAAGACTTTTGGTATAGACGAGTAACGGATGGACCCTTCATAGATACCCAACTTGGAAATCTGGCCTTTGGCTTTACGGATAATCAAATTATGTTGTCTCATGATAACTGCCATACCTGGTCTAATCAGGTAGGGTTCTGGGATGCAAAGAATATTACTTTTAGCCACATATTTAAAAATGGGAATCTTTTGGTCGGAACGAGAAATAGGTTGTATCTGAGTTCCGATAGTCTTAAGACAATAAAGGAAGTTGCTGTTAAGAATGCTGATGGTTCCGATTACTTGCCCCATGTACCTAAGGATTCTAATTTTCCGGGATGGTATTTTTTTACTTTACCGGGGGAGAACGCCTGGATGATAAATGGGAAAGAAATGTTGATATGGGGAAATTATTCTAATGTGGAAGGAGGATCAGTTCCGGTAAACATTTATTATTCAATAGATAATGGGCAAACGGTTAAAATCGCTTATTCCTTTGGTCAGAATCCGCGTTTTAAAGATTATGGCGATAACAAGGATATCTCCCAGGGCAACCTTCTGGGAAATCCTGGTAACCCTAAATTTTGCCGCCACATACATTGTGTAACTTACAACCCCGGGGAAGATGCTTTTTATGCATGTACGGGTGATGGGAGACCTAGTGATGGTGCGCAACAGGAATGCAAATGGTTAAAAGGAAGATATAATGCGACTAAAGATGAATGGACCTGGGAGGTTCTTATTGAAGTTGATTTTAATTCGAGGTATAAAAGCGGGGGAATAAATTTTGTGGATAATAAATTATATTTTACCAGTGATGCTAATGGTAAAGAACCTTATGATAGAGGAATTTTTCGGTGTAATCCTGCTGATTTTTTAAATAAAGAAAAACATGAATTATTGTTCCAACCGGAATATGAGGTAGGCCACATGATTATTCAGGATGGTACTATTATCGCCGGATATTATGCTGTTGCTTCCCCCTATAAACTTGGAGTTATGTATTCATCTGATTTAGGAAAAACCTGGAGGAAATACGATTTAAAAGAATTTGGGCCAAGATCAATCGCCCGGCTGAACTATAAAAACTCCGAAGGTTGGTTTAGGATGGATTTAAGATCTGGTTGGATACATCGTGAGGAGGTTCTGTTTATAAAACCAAAATAACGTTAAGAATTATACTAATGTTAAGCATTATATGACGCATGGCTATCAGCTCTCAGCCATCAGCTAAGAATTCCTATGTTCAACTGATATGTCAATTAGTATGCAGATAAAATATAAATTATTTTTGATAACCTCAAAAAAGGAAAACGATGTTTTCGTCAAATTTTAAGGTAAAAGCTTTGGCTGATAGCTGATACCCGATAGCCAGTGCTCCAAAACACCGTTAACGTAACACTAATAAGGAATTGATATAAATAAGGTAGCTATTTATAGTTAGCCACTCTTTCTCCAAGATGGCCAGGAACTAATTCAGAAAGATAACAGTAAAATACTGAAAATAACAGGTGAAATAGGCTGTAAAATAACGCGCTTAAGAATCTGGAATTTTACGTAGAATAATTTCAATAAAATTCTTTTATTTATCGAAGATCTAAAAAAGAAGGCTTTCGAGCTCCCTTATATTGGAGAAGAATTTATCCTAACCGCTATGCCTAATAATCATGATCAATTTCACTTTGAAAAAAAGTACTGATAATGCGAATAAAAGTGGTAGCATATTTTATAGTGAGAATTTATTTTTGAATTTGTTTTAGGAATTTATTTTTTAACTAACTTCTAAGAGTCTATGAATTTTCGTTTCGAAAATTATCCTTCCAACGTAAGAAAACGGCAACTTGTTTGACTGCTTTTAATTAATGCTTAAAACAGGGCGGGGGGGCGGTAACTTCGTGCCAGATTTTGGTATTCTAATAATAAAACTGTTTCAAAATAATCAGCTGCTCTTAATTTTTCATTGTTTAACTAAAAATCAAGGTTATGTTTTTAAAAACTTACTGCGCTCGATCAAAACAAAAAGTCTTAACTAAAATGCTTTTGATTACTAAAATCACTTCAATTTTCATTATTGCAGCTTGTTTGCAGGCAAGTGCAAAATTAAATCCCGGCGATTTGCCTCCTTTTGAAATTCATGGAAAAGTTGTCAACGAGGATGGTAATCCATTGCAAGGAGTGTCAGTTGTTATAGCGGGGAAGCAAAATGGAACAACTACTAATAGTGACGGCCGTTTTACGATGACTGTACCGAATGCAAATACGGTATTGGAAATCTCAAGCGTAGGCTTTCTGACCAAGAGAGTGAATGTGGGAGACCAGACAGAAATTGCTGTTACTTTAGAAAATGATATTGCAGGCTTAAGTGACGTGGTAGTAATAGGATATGGAACGGAAAAAAAGGTTAATCTAACTGGAGCTGTTTCTAATGTCTCCTCTAAGGTTTTGGAAAGCAGGCCAATTACAAGTATTGGGCAAGGTTTACAGGGAACAGTTTCCAATTTAAATATCACTCCAGGTAGTGGCTCTCTAGGAAAAGCCTCCTCATTTAATATACGGGGTAACACTTCAATAAATGGAGGAAGCCCGTTAGTATTGGTCGATGGTATTCCTATGGATATTAACCTGCTCAATCCAAATGATATAGATAATGTTACCGTATTGAAAGACGCGGCCTCAGCTGCAATTTATGGTGCACGCGCAGCATATGGAGTGATATTGGTAACCACTAAAAGAGGTAAAACGAGGGGAGGCAAGCCAAAAATCTCTTTATCTACTTTTGTTTCATCAAATGAGCCTACTGTTAATATCGATTTTATAGACACAAAGGACAGAATTGCTTTTATGAATGAAGCTTATTTACGGCAAAACGGGAGAAATTATTATGACGATCTGACAATGAATGCTATGATGGCTCATTATAACGATCCTTCTAAACCAGAATCTATTATAACTCCCCAGGCTCCCAGTGTTTGGACGGGAGTGGCTAATACAAACTGGGAAAAGATTTTGATGAATGATAGCTATCCTATGCAACAGCATACCGCCAGCATCTCCGGGGGAACAGATAAGTTTGTGTATTATACTTCTTTTTCTTATTTACATCAAAAGGGACTTACCAATAAAAAGCTTTTTGACGAACATTTCAATCGCTATAACTTCATGTCTAATCTAAGTTATAATGTGCTTGACTGGATTACTATAAGTGCCCGGACTTCTATAAATAACAGTGAAAAAAGATTCCCGCCCAATTATTCTTGGTTTAGAAACGAATTTCCTGAAGATGGAACAATCTTCCAGGCAAACGTATATTCAACCCAACCATTTAAAGACCCGAATGGCAATTGGACACATGAAGGATCTATTGAGAATCCGGCTCAAATGTTAAGTGAAGGTGGTTACCAAACAAGGGTTATCAACGATGTTTGGATGACTGGAGCTATTAAGCTTACACCGATCAGGAATATGACATTCAATCTGGATTACTCAACTAATACAAAAAATACCAATGAATTAAATTATG
>JBDSBP010000459.1:0-3920 GCA_039921525.1 Chitinophagaceae bacterium
GTAAATGTTTCGGAATAGTAACGCCGGCCAAACTTAGTATGGTTGGTGCAAAATCAACAAAGGTTACAATCCTGTCAGTAGCACCCTGCGAAAGTTGGGGAGCGAGGTGCGCATATTTTTTTGGGATGCGGATAATTAATGGAACGTGAAGCCCCGACTCGAACATAAATCGTTTACTCCTGGGCAATACGCCGCCATTGTCCCCATAATAAAAGACGATCGTGTTGTCTGCAAGCCCGGCATCTTCCAGTTCTTTCAGGTATACACCTACCTGTATGTCCATGTCTTCCAGCTTGTCATAATACTGCGCCCAGTCGTGCTTCATCGCCGTGGTAGCAGGCTGGTATGCCGGGATTCTCATTTTTTCCGGGTCGTGCCTTAGGTTATTTAAATAGGTATGAATGGAACTCTCATGGCTTATCTCAATATTGAATACAGAAAAAAATGGCTGACTGGGCTTCCGTTTCTTATAGGTCGCCTGTTTACTGGACTCATCCCAAGCATCCAGTTGGTCTACTGTGTTATAATCCTTTTTTGCGTTGTTGGATGTATAATAACCAGCTTCCCGCAAATACCGGGGGAAGAATTTTATAAACTCCGGAATGGGGTATGTGCTGCGCATATTTTCTGTGCCCATCGTTGTCGGGTACATGCCGGTTATCAACGTGGAGCGAGAAGGGGCGCATACGGGCGCGGTGCAAAAGGCATTTTTGTACAGTAAACCCTGACGGGCAAATGCGTCAATATTTGGCGTGGTGGCCGTTTTGTCGCCGTAGCATCCCAACAGCGTAGTATTGTCTTCGCTAACGATCCATAAGATATTGGGCTTTTCCTGGGCATTGAGGAAAGCGTAAAAAACGGTGGAAAAAATGAGTAACACAATTTTTTTCATAGCAACGTTTGAATTGTCGTGGATGAATATCTAAAAAATTTCAGGAACATTTTTTAAAAGGTAACCGCAACGTAACATAAATTTACCATTCTCACTATTAGTAGAGTATTCATTGTCACACAATCTTCAAAAATTAATTGCAGTATGAAATCAGATGCTTTCTCCAGTCTATGAGACTGCTCCTCTTATCCTTGTACTAAATGCCGTATCGCGAGAAACATATGCACCGCTCGCCGTTTCGGGGCTAGTGACTGCAGGGGATACTAAAGAAAACCTGAACGGACGGCCAGGATCATCTTCCACTGTTCAAATCCGTGGTTTTGCTTCTATTTCAGCAAACAGTTCACCATTAATATAAAAGAACTAAAAAACGATATCAAATGTAGAATAACTTCCTTCAATAACTCTTGACAATACAGATCAGCTTTTTGCAATTGACTACGATCCAACAAAAGGAGCAGACGGTTCTGTAAGGGAAATATTGGTTTCGTTAAATGTCTTTGTCACAAGGTCTGTATCCATGTACTCTCTCAACTCATGTATTTTTTCATTTTTAATATGGCATAACCAACAATACATATTTTCATAAATTTTTCCATCTGGTGTGGTATTCTGTCCAATAGCTTCCACAACCACATAGTCGTCATCTGCAATGAAATGCTTTGCATTCACTTTATATGGGGGAACTAGAGTTTGTCTTACTGCGCTCCAAAGTTTATCAAGAACTGACTTTTTCCCGTCAAATGTTTTTGCCCATTGTCCTGAGCCCATCCATATCCATTTCATGTCTTCTGCCATTGCGTTGATAAAGGGTTCGTCATTACCTTTTGATAATTCGGAAAATATTTCCTGCATAAGTTGTTTATTCTTGAGTGCGTTCATTTTTTTTCATTGTTTTAAAGATTATAGTACATTACTGTTAAAGTTAGTGCTTTGTGTTCGGAGGGACATTCGAAAAACGTAGAGCCAAGAACTGAAGCCGATTAAAGATCCAAAAGCTGAAAATATATTCTGATTCTCATCCGTGTTCAGTCAGCCCGACATTGAGTTGATGGTATTACTAAGATGGGGATTTGTTCGTCGGCCCATCTGACTCAAATACCCATGTTGGGGAAAGGTACAATTGCTGTAAATGTGTTTCTAACTACCTTTTCTTTTTTATGTTTACTGCTTTCAATTCTATAAGCACTAAACAGATAATTATAATGATTTCAGTTACAAAATAAACAAAGCCAATTATAGTAATTCTGTCATAATGAACAGATAAAATAATAGCAGTTAAGATGCAGTATAAAGTGTTTGCAACAGCAATAGTTCTTAAGAATGGTCGCCAACTAAGATTTATAAAGTAATAACAACAAATTGAAAAAGTAGCGAAAACACAAGCAATACCTGATAACAAATAAAGGATCTTCCGAGGTATACCAAAACTTTCTTCAAAGGGTAATAGAATAGCAATTAAAAGGAAAGCAGTAGTTAATGCCCCTATACTGTCTATCAAAAAAAGTCTTTTTGTATTGGTGAATAATTTGTCTAATACTCTTATTAAATTATAGGGCATTTCGTGGCTATGTTTTTATTTATTAGTTTTTTTGAAAATTTTACATTGTATTACTTTGTGTCACAAGCTTGTTTTTCATGTGGGATGGAATGTCGTTTTACATTTACCACTAACGAAGAATGAGATTTTACGGAATTTAACTAAAAAATAAACGGTTGAACCCGATGGGTGGATCCGTGGTTCGAAAAAAGAATGCCGATGGATTTATCATAGAAAAATAAAAAATTATTAAATTTGAAACCTATTTAAAATAATAATTATTAAATTTTTTTAATTCTTGCTATCCTCTTTATTAAAAACCACTTTTGCTTTCCCGGTGTAAAGTAATCCATTCGTGCCTTGCACTTGATTATAGTCGTAACTATATTCCACTTCAAGCAAGCCCTTTTTCCATTTAAAATATTTTGAAGTTCCACCGGCCCAAATTGTTTCCTTATTTTCAACCGGTGCGCCATATTTATAAGATAGATCATTGCCCAGCTCATACACATTATATGCCGTATCAAAATCTGAAATATTATCAACTGAAATTGCCAGCGAGCTAAGTCGCCCATTTGTAAACTCAGGATTTAATTTACCATTTATCTTGCTTGAACTTGTTGGCAAATCGTAACTGCCTGCAAATATTTTTCCATATTCATCGGTTGTCATTCCAATATAACCGTTATCAAGGATTGCAATTTTGTTGGGGTTGCAGGATGCAAAGCCTAGTATCAGGATTGCGGGATAGATTATTCTTTTCATGTTTGTGGCAATATTTATAGTTTAAATTTTGTGCTTGCATTAAAAGTGTGACCAAAAAAAGTAGACGTCATGTCTCAAGTTAATTTCGATAAAATGTCTGTAGCTTATGAATGTTGTGTAAGATTGTGGTAATTTTATGTTTACGTATTATTCGTCTGCTTTTATTTCGAGATCATTGATATCAGTTTTGATAAGTTTCCAGTGAACCAGATCTGTTCCATGAGTTTTTATATTATTGACGACCATGCAGTCTGGTACCGAGTCAGCTCTATGCAAATGACCGTGCAAGCGTGCAAGTATAATTCACTAAAGTCGAGGGCAGTGTCAACTGCCGAAGTAATGGTTATCATTCTTTCCGTTATTGGAACATTTTTTGAATTGGAGCTAACGCGTTCGGCTTTAGGTGGGTGGTGAAGTATTATTCCGTCTGACGATGATCACTCTAAATTTATACCAAAGTTCATTTATTTATTGTACTGCTTAGGAGTTTATTCGCCTGTCTTAACAAAATCTGAAACTTGCAAATAGATGTTGATTTTTCCGTTTGACCCACTTGCCCAAAACCGGATGTTGGCGATGCGTGTGTTTGAGAGAAGAGGGGTGCATTCCAAACTGTCGCTAATTATCCGGTAGCCTTAAACCCGTACCTGGATATTTCTATTATCTTGCTCCACTGTTGATTTTTGTTTATTACCCTAAGATTGAGCATATTTTGTGCCCCCT
>JBDSBP010000460.1:0-28567 GCA_039921525.1 Chitinophagaceae bacterium
CCAACATTTCTAAATAAATTATTGCTGCCTGTTCCGCAATCTGATGTTGATCTGAATCCTAATTTATTGCCGCAGAATCCTGGTTATTGAGTGTCGGAAACGGCTATCAGCAGTCAGCTATCAGCTATCAGCTGAGTAAACGAAGCAACTGAAATTTTTATAGGTGAAAAAACTGATTTAAGATGAATAAAATGAAAGTATTAATTACACGGGGATTTATAGCTGTAGTTACCTTAATCTGTTCGAATCGATCAAACGCTCAATTGGTGGATTGGAGAAATGTGAAAAATGGAAACCTTATTGCCACCAACGGGTATTGCGATCAACCATATGCTGTGGTGCTGAAAGATGGAAGCTGGCTTTGCGTTTATACCACCGGTGCCACAGCAGAAGGTACTGGCGGGCAACATATCGTAAGTTGTAACAGTAAGGACCAGGGAAAAACCTGGACCAAAACAGTGGCTATTGAAAACCCGGGAACGGAATCTGCATCATGGGCAATGCCTTACCTGACTAAGTATGGACGTGTGTATGTGTTTTATGATTATAATGGCGATAAAATTCACGAGCTGAATGGGAAAAAGAATATCAGGGAAGATATGCTAGGCTGGTATTGTTATAAATATTCAGACGATGAAGGTAAAACCTGGTCTCAACGGTACCGGTTAAACGTTCCGGTATCAAAGATCGATCTAAATAATGACTGGCAGGGAAAGGTGCAAATTTTATGGGGCATCGGCAAACCTGTAGATGTGGATGGTGGAATGATGTTCGCGTTTTCTAAAATGGCTAAATATTTAATTGATGGCACGGAAGGTTGGTTTTTCCGATGTGATAATATTAATTCAGAAAAAAATCCCGGCAAATTAAAATGGCAGTTGTTTCCGGGTTCCGGTGAAGGATTGAAAAATGAAAAACTGGGTCCTATTAACGAGGAGCAGAATATTTTTCAATTAAGTAATGGTACGCTGTATTGTATGGAACGGACAATATCAGGGCATCCTGCGGAGTCCTATTCATACAACGGTGGTAAAACATGGACGGTGCCCAAGGTTCCTGAATATTTAACCGGCATTGAGATGAAGAATCCCCGTGCATGTCCCCGCATATGGAAATGTAAAAACGGCAAGTATCTTTTCTGGCATCATAATAATGGAAGCTGGAATTTCACCTCGCGCAATCCTGCATGGATAAGCGGGGGAATAGAAAAAAACGGTAAAATTATTTGGAGCCAGCCTGAAATACTTCTTTATGAAGATGAGATCAGCAAACGCATGAGTTACCCTGATTTAATTGAACAGAATGGAAAATACTGGATCACTGAAACGAATAAAGAAGAAGCGAAAACAAACGAGATCCCAACTGATTTCTTAAATATGCTTTGGTCTCAATTCGATATAAAAACGGTTGCTTCGAAAAACCTCGTGCAGGAATGGAAACAGGAGGATCTCGTCGCCAAAAGTAAAATTAATATTCCTGTTAGAGATTACAAGTCAGGGTTTACGCTTGATCTCCGGTTATCGTTAGGAGAACTTCTGTCAGGCCAGATAATTCTTTCTTCTTCTAACAATGGTAAATCTGTTGTTCTTAAAACGGGTGAATATGGAGCCATTGAGATTGTTCTGAAAGATGGAACTGATTCGAGCAAGTGGGCCTCCGACCCCGGGCTCATACCAGCCTATGGTGAATATAGTGTTTCTGTCATTGTAGACAATGGACCAAAGATCATTCAATTTGTTATTGACGGGACCGTTTGTGATGGCAGGGATTTCCGGCAGTACGGCTGGGGACGTTTTAACCTGAAAATGGAAGATTTTATTTTCAACATGATAGAAATGGGCACCTTGGCTAACGGTCAACTGCAACCGCAGGGGAAAGTAACATCGCTGCGGGTTTACAACAGGCCATTGATGAATACGGAAGGAATTGGTAATCATAACAACTTCACAAAACAATAATTTTCAATTACATGCAGTTTAAACGATCTATAATAAACAGCAGCCTCGACACAGCAAAGGAAGTGATCAAACATTTTGGAATCAGTATGCCCGGTTTTTCAGAATGGAAACCGGGAGAATGGCAACAGAGGGAAAAGGAAGAGTACGAAGAGATCAAGGATTGTATGTTAGGCTGGGATGTTACAGACTTTGGCAGTAATGATTTCGAAAATATAGGGCGGGTATTATTTACCCTGAGAAATGGGAGAAAAAATAATCCAAAATATCCAAAGGAGTATGCGGAAAAACTGTTAATTGATCCTGAAAATCAGCGTGCGCCTGCTCATTATCATCTCACTAAAAGAGAAGATATTATTTGTCGTGCCGGCGGCAACATCCTTGTTCAGCTAACAAAGGCAGATGAAAATGGCAAACCGTCCGGCGAGGCTTTTACAATACAGGTAGATGGATGCACCTTTCATCAGCAGCCCGCAGCAATTGTACGATTAAAACCCGGGATGAGTTTATGCATACCCCCAAGGACTATTCATCAATTTTGGGGGGAGGAAGGTACCGGTTATAAAATAGATGGGATAGGGTATACAGTTAGTTCGGAGGTGTCAAGCGTTTGCGATGATCTTAATGATAATGTGTTCCTTGAAAATTTTGGGGTGCGCTTCCCGGTGATTATTGAAGATGAGCCGAAGAGGTATTTTTTGTGTAATGAGTACCCTTGATTTTGAGTAAATTTTATCTTTGTTAAAATGTTTAGACCTGGCGTAGGAGATTTAAGGCTTTATATAACCCCGGCATTCATGCCGGGGGTTGAGAAGAATGCATGTGTGGGCTTTAGCCCAAGCGCTGCCTGCGTTATAGAACCTGACTAATGGTAGAAGCTTGGGCTAAAGCCCCGTTACCAGTCTGCTCAGATCCCAAGGCTGAAGCCTTGGGTTAATAAAAAAGTAGTATAGATTGACCACTTTGTAGAACTTGTTTTTATGAACATGATATATTTTGTATTATACTTTTTAGTCAGCCCGATTCTCACAAATATGTAAACAGCAGAAAACTAAAACCGTAAAAAACTATGAATAGCAACAAAATTCTCAGATCTCTTTTAATAGTTGCTGGTTTTATTTTTATAGTAACTGCTTTACTTTATTTCATTAGTAATATCCTTTCAGGATCTTTAATTATAGCAGCATTACTTCTCACTGCATTTGGTTTTTTAGGGTTCAAAAAGTTAAAAGGATTTTCTTACACCATTTGGATATTAGTAGCAGTTATGTGCGCTATGTTCTATCCATCGGCATTTATTACTGTTGGAAGTTTTGAACTAAAAAAAGTGATCGTTCCATTTGTACAACTTACTATGTTCGGTATGGGAGCTCACATGAGTTTTGATGATTTTAAAGGGGTGGTTAAAATGCCGAAAGGAGTATTTATAGCAGTAACCTGTCATTATACGGTGATGCCGTTGATTGGATTATTGCTGTCGAAGATGTTCAACTTTACGCCGGAGGTAGCGGGTGGTATCATTCTCATAGGATGCGTGCCCAGCGCCATGGCTTCGAATGTAATGTCATACCTTGCTAAGGCAAATCTTCCACTGGCTGTTACTATTGGTGCCTGCTCTACTATCCTATCTCCTTTCATAACACCTTTTCTCATGAAATTATTTGGTGGTCAGTATGTGGAAGTGAACGTATACCACATGATGATCGACATCACTAATATGATTATTATACCCGTAGTGGCAGGCTTTATTTTTAACCTCTTTTACTTTTCTGATAAAACGAATAGAACAAAGATTATTCAATTAGCATCTTTTGCGTTGCTTATTTTATTAACCAATATCATAATGATGTTCGTTATGGATAATTCTGTAAGTGGTTTTTTTACAGAGGTGTTGAAATCTTTCGGCTGGTTTTATTTTTTACCGATGGTAACGGCTATTATTTTAAAGCGGTCACGCAATATTAAGAGAACTGCTATTGAGCAGTCACTTTCTTTTGCAGCAATGGTGGGTATCGTCATAAACACAGTAGTTATTACCGCCTCCGGCAGAGACAATCTTTTACAGATAGGCGGCTTATTAATTATCACTTGTTTTATTCATAATGTTTCCGGGTTTGGTATAGGATACTTTACCGGCAAAATATTTGGCCTGCCTGAAAAAGATCGCCGTACGCTTGCGTTTGAAGTGGGAATGCAGAATGGTGGAGTAGCCACAGGTATTGCCCTGAAGATGGGAAAGATTGCCAGCGTTGGCCTTGCCTCTGCCATATTCGGCCCATTACAAAATCTTACCGGTTCTTATCTCGCTAATTGGTTTCGTAAGAGGCCAACCGATGGTGACTCAAAAAATGATCTGAGTTTAGCCATTAAACTGGTTCCTGAATTTGAGAATAAAGTCGCTGGTAAATAATTAGCGACTATACTAACGGGAATAATTCATAATAATAATGAAACAAAAAGTTTTAATAACAGGGAATATTCCAAATGAGTGGACAACTGAATTAGAGGCTATTTCCACCACAACCATCTGGCAGGATAAAGGAAATTTAACCATGCCGCGAAAAGATTTACTTGCTGAAATTGGCGAATACGATGGCCTTGTTAATTTTGCAGAAGTTAAGGCAGATGCAGAGTTTATCCAGAGTGCTCATAAACTTAGAATAATTGCCAATGCATCGATTGGTTTTGATAATCTGAACCTGCCATTACTAACATCAAAAAAAATCTGGGCCAGTAATGCGCCTGCGTTTTTTAATTACCCGGTGGCAGAATATGTGTTCGCAGGCATTCTGGCTATCTCAAGAAGATTATTAGAAGCAGATGATTTTGTGCGAAACGGCAACTGGAATGCATTTGAACCTGGCAGATGGGATGGTATAAGTTTGAAAGAAAAGACAGTGGGCATTATAGGAATGGGCTCCATTGGCAAAGAACTCCGGCGAATGATTCAAGGCATGGGTGCCCGCGTTGTTTATTTTACCCCGTTACCCAAAGAAGAAGAAGGTTGGGTGTCCTTTGAAGAATTGATAAGTATGTCTGATATAATTTCTATTCATGTTCCACTGACTCCTAAAACCATTAACTTGCTGAATAGCGAGGTGATTGCAAAAATTAAAGAGGGAGCTATTATAGCAAATGCGTCCAGGGGGTTAGTTATGGATGAAATGGCGTTGATAAAGGCGCTGAAATCAGGAAAAATCGGAGGCGCCGTTCTGGATGTGTTCAGGGATGAACCGAATGTTCCGGAGGATCTAAAAAAGATGAAAAATGTTCTTTTAACACCGCATATGGCGGGGGGAACCAAATCGGCGAGAGAAGCATGTTTACGAAGAGCTATTCATAACGTGGCGGAGGGATTGACCGGAAGCAAACCCATAAATGCATTAAATGACCTGGTGCAAACCTTATAAGTTTAGTCAGAGTCTGACCGAAAACCAACAACAAATCAAGCAGACTATGAACATACGTTGCAAATTAATGATCATTTTAATTCTCCTTCACCTGGAAGGGTTTGCCTCACCGTTATATCCTGCGCAGCTTAATTTTCAAAAGAGCAAATTGCAGGTTACCCGGATTGACACACCGGGTTTTTCTTATCGTGAATTGAGTTATAAGGAAATAGTAGATCACACAACTGGAGTGGTGGATATTGAAAGGTCAGGTGATAGTCTTGTATTTAACCGTTACCCGAATGAAACCATTAAAGTTTTATCTGTGTCGCCAACCTGGGAAGTACGGGCTCATAGCACCAGCGGCATTGCAACCAGCTTTATCACCAATTCAAACAAACTTTTTCTTTCGGGCAGCATCGTGCAAAATTCTCCGCAAAGTGTGCCATTTCACATTTTCTGTAATGAAAAAATTATAGATGTATTACCGGGAAAGGAGGATACGACTTTTAATTTTTCAATAGACCTGGATCTTCCGCCCGGTGTTAAAAATAAAATGATACAAATAGTATTTCCGGCATATTCCAAAGGTGTCCTTAGGCGTATTTGCCTGCAAAAAGGCGCGTCATTAGAGAAGAAAATATTTAAAGGTAAAATGCTGGCCTATGGCAATTCCATCTCGCAAAATGCGGGTGAATATAATGGATTTCTTACGCTTGCTGCAAATAATCTTGGTTATTCACTGCATGATGCCGGGATAGGCGGGCATATTTTCCAGGCGGAATATCTTACCCAGTCTTTAGTTAAAAATCCAAACATCATCCTGGTTGAATATGGAACCAACGACTGGTCTGGTAACAAAAAAGCTGATAACGCAAAACCCTTTCTGGATAAATTATGCAGCATGTATCCTGGTGTACCCGTTGCTGTTATAGAGCCGCTTTATCGTTTCAACCCTGCTAATACCGACGCAGCGGACCCTTTCAAAAATAAACTCGATCAAAGCCTGGAAGATTACCGGCAGGCATTGAGAACAATTTGCAAGGAATTTAAAAAGGTAACCGTCCTGGATCATAAAATGTTGTTGCCAAAGAATCCTGATTTATTCACCGATGGCGTTCACCTGAATGAGGAAGGACAAAAAATATTGAGTGATAATTTGACCACGCTGATAAAGAAAATCATTGGTAATAAATGATGAACAATGTTATGGTGATATGTTAACATTTGCTATCGGCTATCGGCTATCGGCTATCAGGAGGAAGTAAATCAACATTGCCCTGCTGTTGGCTGAAAGCTGATAGCTGATAGCTGATAGCCAAGGAATACGTTATTTACACTTAACATTAGATTAGTTTTACACCTGATGAAATAAAACCATGCACAAAAACATACACAGAAGGCAATTCGTGGCAACTACAGTAACCATCATTGCAGGTACCTGTTTGTCCGGGTTAATACAAGGAATGGATCAATTTAAACCGGTAAGATTTGGCATAGTTACAGACATTCATTATGCGGAAAGAGAACCTCAAATAAACAGGTATTATAAAGAAGCGATAGGTAAAGTAAGAGAATGCATTGATTTAATGAATGAGCAAAAGGTTGAATTTTTAATGGAAATAGGTGATCTGAAAGATGAAGGTAGTCCTCCCGATGAGGCTCAAACGCTTCGCTTTCTTGATGCTATTGAAAAAGAATTCAAGCGATTCAAAGGGCCACTCTATCATGTATTGGGAAATCACGATCATGATAGCATATCAAAACAGCAGTTTTTAAACGGCATCTCTAATTACGGTTTCAAAAAGGCCTTGAATTATTATTCCTTTAACAAAGGCAGTTTTCATTTTATTGTGCTGGATGCCAATTATACTGCTGCAGAAAAGGAATATGACCATGGCAATTTTGATTGGAAAGATTGTCATATACCGGTTGCTCAACTGGAATGGCTTAAAAATGACTTAAGTAAGAACAAGAAGCCCACCATTGTTTTTGTTCACCAACAAATTGACTCCACCGCCTTCGAAGTAAGTCATAGAGTTTATTGCCCTGATAATTCCAATGAAGTTAGGAAAATAATAGAAGATGCCGGCAACGTAGGTATAGTGTTCCAGGGGCATTACCATCCCGGAAGTTTAAACAAGATCAATAACATCCATTATTACACATTAAAATCTGTTATTGAGGGATCGGGTCCCGAAAATAATAACTACGCTATAGTAGAGATTGGTAAAGATTTAGTTACGCGCGTAACAGGGTTCAGAAAGACAATATCGCAGAACCTGACTTGAACGCTTCGTTTGCGATTTTAATAATGAGTTATTAGCAATCTAAAAGTTAGAAATCCTTTGTGCCTCACGTGGTCGTGGCAAAAAACCTCCACTTAAGGTGCGTTACCTTTTTGCAGGTAAGCATCAGAATGCAACCAATTTTGTAGTTTACTAATATTAATTTTCTGTACCGGTACTTTTCCATCAATCGCCATACAGGCAGCCATCGCTGAAGACTGACCCAGCACCATAAAGACCGGTTCCATGCGTATGGATCCGTATGCAATATGACTGGCAGATAAACAAACAGGTACTAACAGGTTAGTACATTCACTTTGCTTAGGTGTAATAGAACGATAAGAAACAGGGTATGGCGGGAAACTGCCCACTTCTACATTCCCTTCATTTTTAACCATTCCATTTACTACAATGCGCTGGATGTTATGACTATCCATTGTGTAAGCAGCCTGTCCAATACTATCAATGACTTTCTCCGTTCCACGGCAGTTATGTTCTGTCATAACATATTCTCCTATCATCCGGCGTGCTTCACGCACATACAACTGGGGTGTAAAATTTCCGAAGGCTCCATACTCATCTTTTGGGTATCCCCATTTGCTCACAAACTGACGCAGTTCAATGGGCACGCGGTTATCTTCCTTCATAAAATATAACAGGCCTTTTGTATAGGACACATGTGCCGCAAAGATCTTCTTTCGCCGTTCGAACGTACCCTCTGGCCAGTCATAATTCATGCCGATCATATCAGTGGAGAATCCCCCACGATTGTTAATATCTGTTTTATGGTTGGGCATAAGGCTCCAGATAAAGTATTCGTTGATTTTGCGCATAGTGGGTTGTGCTGCAAAAAGACGAACTAACAGTTCATACTTTGTAGAATCGTAATCCTGTGGACGGGTTATTGGGAGGCTATTTTCAAGGCTGTCGGTAAGGCATATGCGAATATTATACGTTTGAGCCTTTTTGTCCCCTGTGCCGGGGGCACTTGCTTTATTATTACTGATTCCCCAAAGCAAACCGCTGGAGGGAAGTCCAGGCGTTTTATAAGGATCAACGCCATCAGGGAACTGGTGGTAGCCCGACTGTTTATGGTACTCCGGTAGTTGGAAACCGCTTAAGGTTTCATTATATTTTTTATTATCCTCACGGCCAACAACAAACGAAACGCCTGCCATGGCTAACAAATCACCTTCGTAGGTGCAGTCAATAAATTCTTTAGCGCTAACTTCTATTGATGGTGATTTCAAATCTTCCGCATCTTTAAGCAGGATAGATTGAATGAGCTGCCTGCTTTTATTAACCTTGAACAATTGCATTTGCATAAGCACTTGTATGTCACCCCTTTTAATATAATCTTCTATTACTTCCAGCGCTACGTGAGGTTCAAAGGTCCATTGCTCAGGAACGCCATATTTGGCGCCTACTTTTTGATAGAATTGTCGGGCCAGGCCAGTGATAGCTTGTTTATTTCCGATGTCGGTTTGTCCTAAACCACTGGTGGTCATGCCGCCGAGCATCCTGCCTGGTTCAATGAGTATAACGGATTTACCACATTTTTTTGCGGTATAGGCTGCGATGACGCCACCGGCGGTTCCGCCGTATATGCAGATATCTACGGTGTAAGGTTTTTGATTGGAATTAAACGCAGATGATGAGATGCTGTTGCATATGATCAGAATGAAATAAGAGATGCTGTTAAATTTCATGATTGATATAATTATTAATCGGTTGAGATATATTAGTGTTATGTCAACTTTAAAATGACGCTTTGGCTATCAGCCTTCAGCTATCAGCTATCGGGAGGAAATTATTTCTCGCTTTGTTTTCCTGATATCTGACCGCTGATGGCCAACATATCCGACAGTTTATGATTGACTTGACACTAGAATAGCACTGATATTAAAGTTTGTTAAAGACAAGATCGAGGGGCGTTACTATCTTCCCCTCCTTATTCAGGGGATGTTGCATTCCGTTGCTCAGCACGGAATCCAACGGGGGTGGTTACTACAGCGTGTGGCCGATTAATGTTTTTAGAGCCTCTGCAGCTTAAATCATTATGCAACATCCCGCTTCAACCACCCCCGTTCAGAAACGTGCTTCGCATCGTTTCCGAACATCCCCTCCTAGAATAAGGAGGAGAAGATAGCACGGCTCCTCTAACTGGACACTGATAACCCACCATCATTCCTTCCCCACGAGCACCTGCTTCTGCTCCAGCAATTTTTTCTTTAGCCCCTCATAAGACACTTTCTGAACATCAATCTTTTCATCTATGGCCATAGATGCAGCTGTGGCGGCAGACTCACCCAATATCATAAATACCGGCTCCATGCGGATAGAACCAAAGGCAATATGTGAACTGGATAAACATACTGGCACAAAAAGGTTTTTACATTCAGATTCCTTTGGAACGATGGAGCCGTAAGATATGCCATAGGGTTTGGGCGCGTGTACACCAATGTCTCCTTCATTTTGTACAAAGCCGCTATCCGTTACATATCTCTGGATATTATGAGAATCCAGCGTATAAGATCCCATGCCAATAGGATCATTCACCGGTTTCTTCGAGAGTATTTCATTTTCTGTCATCACAACATCACTGATCATTCTACGCGCTTCACGAACGTAGATCTGGTGCGGCCAGTTGCCGTTGTCTTTGAATTCATCCTTTGCCAGTCCCCAGGTATTCAGTTGTTTTTGAACGTCAGGTGGCATCCTTGGATCCGTTGCCATGAAGTACATCAACCCCTTTTGATAGGTTTCATGTTCTTTAAGAATTTCCTTTCGTCTTGCATAGGTAGCATCCGGATAATCATAATTCATCCCGATATTATCCGTGCTGAAGGGGCCATGATTATTGGTATCTGTTTTCCAGTTAGGTATCCAATCGTATTTCTCAAATAGTTCTCCCCATCCCGCATTAAACACCCGTATAAGCAGCTCGTATTGAGATGCATCATAGCCATCTGGTTTTGGAAAAGACACACGGTTTTCAGGTTTGTTTGTCAGGCACATACGGTAGCAGTATGTTTGAACTTTTGTATCTCCTTCGCCATTTATACCGGGCTTCTCCGGTGAGATGCGTGGAAGAAGACCACTGGAAGAATCGCCGGGAACTTTATACGGATCGATATGATTTTTAAAATAATGTTTATGCTGGAACACGCCGGCCTGAACGCCATTCCATTGCTCCTGGTATTTGCTGTTGGCTTCCCTGCCAACATGATAGCCCACCTTGGATGATGCCATTAAATCGCCTTCATATGTAGCGTCGATAAAGACTTTTCCTGTAAAGGTCTTCCCGCTCAATGTACGCATAGAAACAATTTTACCATCTTCTAATACCACTCCCTTTTCGCGATCCAGCCACTCATCCCGCAGCACTGTAATATCATTTTCTTTGACAAAGTCCTCAAATACTTCTTCTGCCGCATGCGGTTCAAATATCCACATCGTTCTTTCATTACCGTCCATTGCCGGAGTGCCCTGGCCCTTATTTCCATATTCTTCTTTTTTCTGCCACATCCAGGAAGAGTCTTTTTGATAGTGCATAAAAATTCTATGATAGAACTCCCTGGCCAAACCACCGATGACAGATTTGTTGCCGGTATCAGTAAATCCGAGTCCGCCAGAGGATAATCCTCCCAGGTGTTTATCCGGGGAAACGACGAATACTGTTTTGCCTAGCTTTTTGGCCTGCATCGCCGCAACTATGGCTGCAGGCGTACCTCCGTAGATAATGATATCAGCCTCAAACGTATTTTCATCAGTCTTTGATTTGCAGGTTGAAAGGCATAATACAATATAAAACATTTGTATGATAGCCGTAAATTTTCTCATGTAATTTTATTTTTTGATGGAAGTAAACGTTGAATAATAGTTATTTCTCTTCTACAAAAAGCACCGCGTCTGCTATTATTACTTTTCCATTAGCGCCTTTAGTAGAAATTTCTACATATGCTTTTTTGCCTTTTGGTAAATTATATTTACCTAATGATATCCACTCTCCCGCTGTCTGGCCTATTACCTGGATGTCGGATTTGTTAATGATAACTTCCTTATCCTGGTTTCCGTCAGAGATATTGATGTGCGTTTGTGCTGCACCGTTTTCCGGTTTCTGAAAGTACGTATATATATGGTAGTTACCTGGTTTTTTTACATCAGGTATGAAGCGTACAGATTTAGCCATTGGTGACTGGGAACTATCTACTAAAAAGCTGGGACCATAACCGCCTTTTTTTCCCAGTCCCCATGTTCCTTTCACAACAATGTTTGCGGTATCTGCATTATCAACCCAGATATCCGGAACACTATTATCAGCACGTGGATTGGTTTTCAGGATTTGTTTTAGCTGGTTGATATTTACGTCCTGTACGCTTTTTTTGTTGTCAATTGCCAGGCTTGCGGCCACCGCGGAAGACTGGGCCAACACCATAAACACAGGCTCCATACGGATAGAACCATAAGCAATATGAGACGCCGACAAACATACCGGTACTAACAAATTTTTACATTCGGTTGATTTCGGGGTTACGGATTTGTAAGAGATCGGGTATGGGTCAAATCCGCCTATCTGAACATCGCCTTCATTTTTTACCATTCCATTTACAACAATCCGCTGGCAATTATGCGAGTCCATGGTGTAGGCTGCCATTGCAATACCATCGGTTACTATTTCTTTGCCTTCGCAATGCGCCTGGGTCATCACATATTCTCCTACCATCCTCCTGGCTTCCCGTACATACATCTGCGGTGTCCAGTTATTATTTTCCGTATATTCATCTTTAGGGTAACCCCATGTGAGCATTTCCTTTCTTAGTCCTTCAGGAGCACGTGGATCATGCCCGATAAAATAAAAAAGACCTTTTGTATAATCTTCGTGTGCCTTTTGTATGGCTCTTCTTTCATCATAACCGGCTTCAGGGAAATGCCAGTTCAAGCCGATCATATCAGTGGAAAAAGGGCCACTATTGTTAATGTCTGTTTTACTATTGGGCATCTTGCTTAACGTCATCAAGCCGACAAGACTTTTTACGGGCTTTTTTTCAAGAAGCCTTAATAGTAGTTCATATCTCTCCGGTTTGTAATCATCAGGTTTTGTAATAGCCACCATGTTACCCGGGTTGTTGGTCAGGCACACACGAATGTTATACGTTTGTACTTTTTTGTCGCCGGTTCCCATGGGGTCAAGTATGCCATTGCTAACACCCCATAGTAAACCACTTTCTTTTACACCCGGCGTTTTATACGGGTCAATACCATCAGGAAACTGGTGTTTATCTCTTAGCTGAACACCATTATATGTTTCATGATACAAACTATTATCTTCACGGCCAACAGTATACGAAACACCCGATTTTGCCATTAAATCACCTTCGTAGGTGCAATCCAAATACATCTTTGCTTTAATGATCCTATTGGTCGATTTATCAGGTTTGACGGAATTTTCTATGGTGATATCTTTGATAGTGCCACCAACGTTATTTGCGGAGACAAGCCTGTATTGATACAGCACTTTTACATCTGCAGATCGTAAATAGTCTTCATAGATTTGTTTTGCAACACCAGGCTCAAAGGTCCACTGTTCCATCCTGCCGTAGTGTTTGCCGATACGGCGATAAAAATCAAGGGAGATACCGCTAACGGCATATTTATTTCCAATATCAGTTTGCCCTAATCCTCCCGAGGTTAATCCTCCCAAACGAATGCCAGGTTCAACCAGGAGTACACTCTTACCCATTTTTTTAGCTGTATACGCTGCAATCACACCTGCCGATGTACCTCCATAAACACATATATCAACGGTGTTTGCATCCCTATCCTGTGCCTCCGCGGGTATTTTAATCATGAAGATGAACAATAAGGTTAATGACAAGTATGCCTGCTTTATTTTTTTCATATTGATTGATGATACTTATTTGATTTCAATATTAATTCTTCCACAAATTACTTTGTGCTTTCAGGTCTTCGTGGCAAAATATTCCTCCGAGTGTCTCCGTGTTTCCCTGCCTCCGTGGTTCAAAAAAAATCAATACCCGGGATTTTGATCGGCCTGCGTAAGCGCCGGATTATTATTTAGTTCTTCTGTAGGAATGGGCCATAGTAACCGTGAATCAATAAAGGTTCTTCCCGCAGCTACCATGGCTGTTTTTACTCTGCCTGTTCTTTTCAGATCCCACCAGCGTCTTCCTTCAAGAATAAACTCGTAGCCCCTTTCATTTAGCACGGCATCGCGAAAGCCGTCTTTACTCAGCCCTGCCGGATAATCAACGGGTGAAACAACAGCGGGATCATACCCATAAGCTCTTCTCTTGATCATATTCAAACGCTCTAATGCCAAGGCAGATGGTGCGCCAGCAGCCATGTCTGCAGCTTCTGCATAGATAAGAAATGCTTCCGTATACCGGTATATGGGAACACTGTAACTTCCAAATCCCTGGGGAGTGGTGATGAACTTCTTGAAAAGAATAGGCGAAGCAGCAGGAAGCGCAATGCTGTCACCGTTTGCGTTAACATACTTTGTATATAAATTAAATGACTTTCTAAGATCTTTATCATTCCAGCTTGTACCTATGAAGGATTTCAGATTTGGCAGCCAGGCAAAATTACCACCGCTGCTGTAATTATAAGGAGGAGTGTTGGGCCGGTGTTCGTATGTGGGTATCTGTGACTGTCTTGTATCTGAATGATGCACAGACATGATATCTTCTGTATTTGTAACGGTAGCAAAGATCTTGTAAAAGTCTTCCTGCTTTTTCACGGGCACCAGGGAGAAGCGGGCTGCGGCTATAACTTCGCTTGCTTTTGCGGCTGCTTCTGTCCATTTTTCCTGTGTCAGATATATTTGAGCCAAAAGCATTTTTGCGGCATATTTGGAAGCCCGCCCGGTTTGATCAGCAACAGACTCTGGTAAGTCTTTTTCTGCGGCTAAAGCATCCGCAAGAATTAGATCGTACACCTTGGCTACCGGCTCACGGACACCAGCAATCGCACTTATATCAGCACTTTCCATGGTTTTAATAGGCACGGCTCCATATCCTCTTACCAGGTTAAAATAAGCCATGGCTCTCAGGAAATGCGCTTCGGCCAATATCCTGTTCTTTACGGCGTCCGTAATTTTTGGCACGTTAGGCACATTATTTAGAACTGAATTTGCCTGGTTGATTTGCTGGTAATGAACTGCCCAGTTTACAGAAGCCCTGTCTATATTGGTTTGATCCAGGTTGCGATCGAACAGGGAGATAGGCGCCTGGGAACCGCGACCGTCAGCATAATCGGAATGAAGCACCACAAATAAATAATAGGTTATGCCATAATAATCTGTTCCGAAAGAGGAATAGGCGCCCCGGATAGCAGCCTGCGCATCTGATTCGGTTTCATAAAAATTCGCTTTGCTTATAAAGCTTTTTGGCACTTCTTCCAGCGCTTTTTTGCAGGAAGTAAAAATGACGATAGAGACTAAAAATATAATAAGTTTTTTCATTATCCTTTAATTGTATGGATTAAAAATCTAGTTGAATTCCTGCTGCATAAATTTTAGCATTGGGATAACCGTTAGTATCTGTACCAACTCCTAAACGGCTTCCCACATCCTGGGAATCATTGCCGGTAGTATTTACATCAGGATCCAATCCGAGGTAATTGCTTAGCGTGATAAGGTTATTGGCTTTTACATAAATTCTTACCCTGTTAAAAAATGGCATCCCTAATGATTTTACAGGAATATTGTAGGCCAGTTGCAGCGTCTTCATTCTTAAATAGCTTCCATCCTGCATAAAACGGTTCGATGCAAGCATTTGGGTGGCTGAGCTGATTTTTGGATACTTTGCGTTTGGGTTGGGATTCTGAGGGGTCCAATAATTACCATATATATCAGCCAACTGGTTTTGGCCTCTCTGGAAAGAGTTCAGGTTTGTGTAGCCGGTTTGAAAGAAAATTTTGTTGCCGGAAACTCCTTCGAAAAAGATATTTAAATCAAAATTTTTAAAAGACATGTTCGAGTTAAAGCCAAAGATAAAATCAGGATTAGGGTTTCCCATGATAACCCGGTCTAAGGGCGTGATAAGATTGTCTTTATTAATATCTACATATTTAATAAAGCCCTTGTCGTCAAGCCCGTTTTCGAGGTAGCCAAAAAACATTCCCAAAGGCTCGCCGACCCTTGCAATATTATAACCGGAAAGGCCGGAAATACTACCAGTGGCAACGATATCCCTTCCTCCCGCGAGTTTAAGTACTTTATTCTTATTGGTCGAAACCTGGCCGGAGACATTCCATTTAAATTCGCCGGTAAAAACATCTGCGTTAACGGCTAATTCAAATCCCTCGTTTTGAATTTCACCGATGTTTTGAAGGATGGAACTAAAGCCAACCGATGAAGGGAGGGGAACAGAAGCTAATAGATTTTGAGTATTCTTTTTATAATAATCAAACGTAATTCCAATCCTGTCGTTGATTATTCCAAAGTCTAGACCAATGTCCAATTGCCTGGTAGTTTCCCATTTCAGCTTACTGTTAGATATCCCGGAAGGAGAATAACCAATGCTTTCCGCCTGGCCTCCATCAATATATCTTACGGCTGATAACCTGTCTAAAGATTGGTAAGGCGAGAGAGCGGTGTTACCTGTAACACCATAACTTCCCCTTACTTTCAGATTAGAAATAAATTTTACATTCTTCATAAAGTTTTCATCGGAAACACGCCAGGCCACTGCTCCCGAAGGGAAGACGCCCCATTTGTTATCCTTACCAAACCTGGAAGAGCCATCGGCTCTTACGCTTGCAGTGAGATAATATTTATCATTTATGGAGTAGTTAACCCTGCCCAGCCCTGAAGCAAGTGTCCATTTAGAATAACCGGAAGATGGGGGATTAATAGTTGAGGCAGAACCAAGACTGAAATTTTCCGTAACATTATTTGGGAAACCGGCAACAGATATGGATGAATTGGTATTCACGCTTGACTGGTATGTAAACCCTGCCGTTACATCGAATTTATGGTTATTGGCAAAATTCTTTGCATACGTCACCGTATTTTCATTCAGGAAAGAATTCTGGTAAGAGGAGGATGATGAAGCGCTGCCCTTATCATTCAGAAAAATAATTGGTGAGAAAGACTCTCCTGCCGTATTTGAATATTCCAGGCCTACCAATGTTTTAATGGATAATCCTTCCATAAGCTTTATGGTTAAAGCGGTATTTGTGAGTACTGAATTAGAGAACGACCTGTTTTTATAGGGCACGCTGTATAACAGCGGATTTCTCATATCCGTTGGATCAACGAACGGATACTGTTGTTCTATTCTTGTGTATTGGCCATTGGCATCATACGGTTTTAAAGTAGGCGGAGCCGATAATGCTCCTGAAAAAACGGTATTACCCCTTGACCCATTATCTACAGGTACTGAAAACTGCTCTCTCCGCGAGAGGGTGAGATTTTCGGAAATGGTCAGCCAGCTTTTTATGTCATGGTCGAGATTCAATCGTATAGAACCTCTTTGAATGCCGGAATTGAAAATAATGCCGTCTTGTTTATAATAGTTGCCCGAAAGAGAATACCTGGTTTTCTCAGAACTGCCGGAGAAAGTGATCGTATGGTTCTGTACAGGTGCCACCCGAAAGATGACATCCTGCCAATCAGTTCCATTATCACTAACAGTATCTACTTTAAAATAAGGAGTGAGGTTACTATTTCTCATCCATTCGTTGGCTACTTCCGCATACTGTTTTGGATTTAATACTTCGAAACGTTTGGCAACTTCCTGCTGACCAAAATAACTATTGATACTGATCTGACCTCTTTGCCCGGTTTTTCCTCTTTTAGAAGTGATGATAACCACGCCGTTTGCACCGCGTGAACCATAGATCGCAGTGGCAGAAGCATCTTTCAAAATATTCATGCTTTCGATATCAGAAGGATTCAGAAAGTCTATGCCACCGGTGAGCGGGAAACCATCCACCACAAAAAGCGGGGTATTGCTTCCGATCATTGAGTTTCCTCCCCTGATCCTTACCTGTATCCTGGCACCAGGAGCACCCGAATTGTTTGTTACCTGCACACCGGCGGATTGCCCTTTCAGCGCCTCCCCAATGTTATACACAGGTGTTGACTCCAGCTGCGACGTTTTTACCTGCGAAACAGACCCGGTAAGGTCTCTCTGCCTTTGTGTGCCATAACCCACTACCACTACGTCATCCAGGCCCTCTACCACATTATCCAATGTGATATTAATTTCCGTTTGGTTGCCTACGGTTATGGTTTTGGGTTGAAACCCTACGGAAGAAACTTCCAGCACAATATTTTTACCGGTAGTTATTACGGTGAGTTGAAACCTGCCATCACTTTTGGTAGTGGTACCTTCTTTGGTTCCCGAAACCAATATGGAAACCCCTTGTATGGGTTCGCCTTTACTGTTGATCACTTTTCCCGAGATAGTAATGGGAGGTGATGATGTGAACGAAGTATGTGATTTTTTTGCAATGCCCTGAAGGCAGAAAACAAACAGCAAAATAGCAATTAATGGTATAGTCGCCAGAATTTTGAAGATTGCCTTTTTATCTAAGAAAAAGGACCTGTAACAAGCAATTAGTTGCATAAAGCATAAGTTTTGGTTAATGAAAAGAGTGACCTGTTGTATACCTTCAATCAGTGAATTCAGGTAAGTTTAACTCCGTACAGGGTTGTTAATAGGAATACTTATCAGTTGATCCATGGTGTTATCTAAAATCAAAATTATTGCAAACGCGTTAACTTTTGCAAATAATCTTAAACAAAGTATGTTGTGGGGGCTTCTGAGTTTGAAAAGTTATTTTTTCCCGGTAAGTTATCCAGTAGATGTAAATGAAAGTGAGTACGTGTTATTGTCTTGCCACGGAAGACTGGCTTAACAATTCAGCAATGGTTTTTTTAAGCCAATACACCGTATTCATTGCTAAACCGCTCGTATGAAAAAATATTTTCCCCTCCTGGTTAATGATAACGTGTGTTGGAAAGGAACGTACACCGTAACGCTCAGAAAGGTATCGCCCATTTTCAATAATAGCATAGTCAAAGGGAAAGCTCTTAAGAAACTGCTTTAATTCTTCTCGCCCATCTAAAGCAATGCCGATAAATTTAACGCTGTCATTTCCTTTGTACGTTTTTACCACTTCATTCAAAGCTGGAATTTCCATACGGCAGGGAGGACAATTAATAAACCAGAAATTCAGTACAATAATTTTTCCCTTTTCTTCTTTCAGGTTTATTTTATTATTGTTGATATCCTTCGTTTTAAAAGGATTAAATTCAATGCCGGTTTTAAAATATGCACTTTCCCTGGGCTTAGGCATTTTCTCCAGGCGTTTATTTTTTTGTTCTTCGGTCAACTTAATTAACAAAAAATCAGTGTTTACATTTTGTTTATCAACGGACCAGAGGTAATAGTCACCCTGCATAACAAGAGCATTCCAGATATTGAAAGGATAAATCATTCCACTGGAATCCTTAACGATAGAATTTTCGGTTGCTTTAATAACTTGTGATTGAGCTAACAGGCATGTACCAAAATAGGTGTATAGAAGTAGAAGAAAAAGGTGTCTCATGTGCTGGTTTATAAATAAATTATAACGTCTGTAATAAATTTATTCAAAATAGTTTGAAAATGCAAGAAGCTGGAAGATTTAAAAGCAGGTATTTACCAGCGTCAATGATTGGATATGTTAAGCGTCGAGTAGACCATGGTTGATCGTCATTCACAGAAACAATTAGTCAATTTCTAATTACTATCATTCCCTCTCTAACATCTTCTTTTTTCTTTTTTCAATCAAAGGTTTTGCCCTGATATAATGTTCTTCATAATATTCGTCAATAAAATGCACAGCACTTTTGTTCAGTACCTGCCTGAGATCTATCCCCTTTTCATTGAACACTTTAAAATCAACAGGTTTGCTCATGCTCATTTTATAACTGTTTAAGGCAAAGGTATTTCTGTAAACGAGAAATGCAGCCGAACCATTAAAGTAGGCCAGGGAATCACACGTTTGCCGGATGGTGTCTATGATTTCCTTCCGTTCTTTTTCACCGGCTTCATTCATGTCTTCAACGGTAACGATTAGTGTATATTTTGTTTTTGACGAACAGGAAGCAAATAAAATAATTACAACGATGGTGAAAATCAGCTTATTCATTTGGCGGAAAATATAATGTTTCGCGGGCTAATGTAGAAATCTTTTTGTTAGGTAATCAATTACAGCGCATATAAATTTACTTGTAGGTACCCGAAAATTTTTATTTCAATTCAAATCTTTGTATTATATTGTAAAGCTTTGTTTCTCATGGGAGAGACTAAACATTTACCAAAACTAAGTTGCCATTATGAAAACAAAATTAAAGTCGGCCTTTGCGCCTGCATGGAGCCAACTGCTTTTATCCCTACTTTTAGTCTTATTCTTTTCCGTAACATCTTATTCTCAAACTGTATCCGGTACAGTGTCTAACGCAAGCAGTGAACCGGTAGCCGGGGTAACTGTAACAGTTAAAAACACCAAAAGGGCAGTCATCACAAATGAAGCCGGGAAGTTCCAGATCAATGCTTCGGGAACTGATGTCCTCGTGTTTTCATCCGTAGGTTATACGGCGAAGGAAGTGCCTGTCAATGGCAAAAATACATTGGCTATCAGCCTGTCGGGAGTTACACAAGGACTCGATGAAGTGGTAGTAACCGCTTTAGGTATTGGCAAGGAATCGAGAAGTTTGGGATATGCCACCTCTACGGTTAAGGCAGAAGAACTTACCGTTAACCGCACACCTAACCTGATGAATGCGTTGCAGGGAAAAGTGGCGGGAGTAAATATCTCCGGTCTCGGCACAGGGCCTGCCGGTACTTCCAAAGTGCGTATCCGCGGACAATCATCTATCTCCGGACAAAATAATCCGTTGATCGTAATTAATGGAGTTCCGGTAGATAATACCAACTTCGGAACGAACCCTAACGTAGCAGGAAGTGATAATTCCATTGCTGTAAGGGGTGGCGGAAATACCTCTGATGGCGGAGACGGATTAACGAGCATCAACCCGGATGACATAGAGACCATGACCATACTGAAAGGCGCCGCCGCTGCCGCATTGTACGGTTCCCGAGCAAAAGACGGTGTTATAATGATCACCACTAAAACAAGAGGAAAAGGTAAAGGCATTGGCTTAATTTATAATGCAAATTATACCAACGAAACACCTTTGGATTATACCGACTATCAATATGAATATGGCCAGGGCGAGGGCGGCGTTCGGCCAACGTCTCCCAATCCTACATCCGGACAGTGGTCCTTTGGAGAAAAATTTCAACCGGGCATGACCCAAATACTCTTTAACAATCTTACCGTTCCTTACGAGCCACAATACGACAGGATCAAAAATTTTTTCCGGAATGGTTCAAACTTCACGAACACAGTTACCCTGGAAGCAGGTGGTGAAAAGGGCGGTTTACATCTTTCTCTCGGAAATTTGGCCAGCGATGGGATCATGCCTAACAATAAATTTTCGAGAAAGACGATGAACCTTGGCTTTAGCTATAACTTATCAGATAAATTAAGTTTTATGGGTAATATTAACTACTCCAACGAGCTCAATAAGAACCCGCCCAATGTGGCCAACCAGGATAACTCCATCCCCACCACCTTGTCTAATCTTGCCAATTCGATGCCCCTGGCAGTACTGAACGCTAATAAATATAATGCACAGGGCAACGAATATATTTATTCCCGGTTTATGAACCGCACCAACCCTTACTGGGTTTTGGCGGAACAGTTTCAAAACATACAAAGAGATAGAATTTTTGGTAACATTTCAGTGAAGTATGATATCCTGAAATGGCTTTTTATCCAGGCTCGTTTTGGCCAGGATTATTGGTCACGTGACCAGGATTATAATAACTATCCTACGGGTCATGCGTCAAGAGGCCCGGCACCTGCCGGTTTTGTGAATGGTGTTTATACCCAGGAAGCGCGTAGGTTCAGGGAAACCAATGCGGATTTCCTGGTATCGGCAAATCGCGAATTTGGTAACTTCGGAGCCAACCTCACCGTGGGCGGTAACCAGATGCGCAGGCGCTCCGATCTTAACAGCGTACAGGTAACAGATTTTGTTGTCAGGGGCCTTTATACCGTGCAGAACGGCAGGGCAAAGGATCCATTGTATGATCTTCAGAAAAGAGGGGTAAACTCACTATATGGTTCAGCCGAAATCTCGTACAAACGGTTTCTCTATTTAAATGGTACGTTGAGGAATGACTGGTTCTCCACATTGTCTCCTGAAAACAGGAGCATCTTGTACCCTTCGGTTTCTGCCAGTTATGTATTCTCAGAATCCCTTAAATCCCTCAGTTGGTTAAATTCAGCTAAACTCAGGCTCGCTTATGCAGAAGTGGGCAGCGATACGGACGTTCCGCCTTATGCAGACGTTTTGTTTTACCAGATAAACTCGAACTTGATAAATAACCCGGCAGGCTTATCTCAACCCGTAGGCGGACCCAACGGTAACACGCTGCCTAACGCCAACCTGCGACCGATGCGCATTGCAGAAACAGAAATTGGTCTTGAATTCAAAATGTTCAATAACCGCCTGGCTATTGATGTAGCCGCTTACCGGAAAATTACCAGCGACCAGATTGTACAGGCACAGATTTCGGATGCTTCCAGTTTTATTGATACCCGTATCAATAGCGGTCAAAGCCGCAACCTGGGTGTAGAAGGGTTAGTGACTATTGTTCCTGTTCAATCAAAAAATTTCACCTGGGAATTCACGGCTAACACTTCTTATAATATCACCAAGGTATTAAGCCTGTTGACGGATAAACCAGGTGAGCGTATCACAGTAGGTACCCATGTTTTCAATGGTGAATTAAGACAAATTGTAGGAATGGAAATGGGGCAGATCGCTGGTTTTGGCTATTTGATAAATGCCAAGGGAAACAGAGTGTATGGTGCCAACGGGGTGCCTGTAAAAAGTACCGATCTGCTGAATTTTGGAAGTGCATTACCTAAATGGGTAGGTGGCTTTTTGAATGCGTTTAATTACAAAGGAATCAGCTTATCCTTCCTGATCGATTATAAACTGGGCAATAAAATGTTGTCGGGCACCAACTTTAATTTAATTCGCGAGGGGCTTCATATGGTCACACTCGAAGGCCGGGTAGGCGGCGTAACCGGTAAAGGCGACAACCAGGCTGGTACAACAAATACGGTGGCCACACCTGTTCAAACATACTGGGAACACTTGCGGTCACAGGCTATCATCGAGCCTGTTATTTACAATGGTGGTTACTGGAAACTCCGCCAGGTTACAATCGGATACGATTTCACAAAAAAACTTCCGGCTAAATGGCCCGTTAAAGGCCTGCGGCTAAATTTTGTTGCCAATAATGTATTGCTGTTAAAAAAATGGGTCGACAATATCGATCCTGAAACTTTTGGTTATAGTTCAGACAATCTTGTTGGAATGGAATCAACGGGTCTCCCTACTACAAGAGGTTTGGGATTAAACCTAAATATTAAATTTTAATCTGTGCCACTCATGAAAAAATTAATTAATTATAGTCTGCTTGCTGTTTTTTTACTGTTCCTTTACTCGTGTGAAAAAGGACTGACAGAACTAAATAAAAACACGACCAATCCAGTTGCCATTGATCCTCTTTATCAACTAAATAATGCTACCATCAATTTGTCATTCCCTGGAGGAACACTGGTTTATGACATTGGAACCGTGCAACAGGTCATTTCTCCAAACGGCGGCGTATTAGCGGGAGCTAATTTTAACCAGGATAACAGGAGTGTTACGTCTCATGTGTGGCAGGTCTATTACAGGAATGTGATCCGTAACACCAGGGATGTTATTGATCATACTAAAAAAACGCCTGAACGGAGTAACCTCACTAATATGGCTAGAATTTTACAGGCTTATGCTTTCATGGTACTGACAGATACTTATGGAGATATTCCTTATGCCGAAGGGGGCCTGGGATATATCGACCAGATATTTTTACCCAAGTATGACGCGCAACAGGTTATTTATACAGATATCATAAAAGAACTTACCGAGGCTTCTGCCGCATTGAATGTATCGGGCCAAATAGAGGCAGGAGATATTATTTATGGAGGAAACATTGCCCAATGGAAAAAATTCGGTTATTCTTTACTGTTACGGGCAGGAATGCGGCTTAGTAAGGTGGATGCTGCCAAAGCCCAGCAGGTGGTTCAAGCCGCTGCCACTGGCGGTGTTATCACTGCTAATGCCGATGATGCAATCATGAGGCAGGATCAGAACTACCAGCAACCGATTGGTAATACATTAAACGGAACGGAAGGCGCTAATTTTTATCTTACCAAACCCTTTGTGGACGTTTTAAAAAGTACTGCCGATCCGCGTTTAAGCGCAATCGCCATCCGGTATGTAGGTGCCAAGTCAGGTCCTGACCAAACGCCTGCAGTTGGCTCAACCGCCCCCGCAATACAAATAGGAATGCCAATGGGTAAAGACAATGGCACCGTAGTGGCTGCTGCTGCTGCTGATGGATTGGCAAGTTTCTACGATTACACCCAGGTAGATCGCAGGCGTTTGACAAAAGGTACAGCTCCCAGTTTTTTCGTTACGGCATCGCAGACACAGTTATTACTGGCGGAAGCCCGGCAAAAAGGATGGGTAACCACCAGCACAGTGCAGGCATATTATGAAGCGGGTGTTAAACTAAATATGGAGGAGATGGTTCTTCATGATCCGGCAGCCGCTGTTCCCGCTGCTGCTATACAGCCTTACCTGGATGCAAATCCTTTTAATGCCGCGACAGCCTTACAACAAATAAATACGCAATACTGGATCTCTTCATTTTTAAACGGACCGGAAGCCTGGGCCAATTTCAGGCGTAGTGGTTTTCCTGCTTTAGCAGCAAATCCATACGTAGGTGATCTACCCGCCGGCACTTTTATCAGGAGGATTACCTATCCTGTAACAGAAATATCAGCTAACTCTATAAATGTAAACGCAGCAATCGCAAAGCAGGGGCCTGATAAGATGGATACCAAGGTTTGGTGGGATAAATAGGAATTGGCTGTTCGACCTTCGGCCATTGGCTATCGGCTTTCAGCTATCGGCTATCGGCTAAGTTTCAAAGATGTAACATTAATGTAGAGGCGGTGCTTGCCCCCGCCCTACCCGAACCTAAAGACGAACAGAATTTATTTGACTAATCATTAATATCTTTAGTTCATGACTTTAGCTGATAGCCGATAGCTGATAGCCGATAGCCGATATCCGACAGCCATGAATCACTCCAAACCTCAATCATCCATATGACTGCATCAAAAAAATCGGGGTATACTATTTTTTATTTGCTGGCAGCCTTGTTTCTAATTATTTATATTTTCACTTCCCTCCTTCAAAAACATGATTGGGGTGGGTGGATACTGATGTTGTTTTTTACCAGTCTTGCAATAGGTTTCAGGGGAAACAAAGTATTGAAAGGACTGTCTTACACCGTAGTGATCCTGGCTGTGGTAAGCCTGGCGATGTACTACCCGCAACATTTTATTTACGTGGGTGATTTCAAACTTTCTCTTCTTATAGTTCCACTTCTCCAGGTGATTATGTTTGGCATGGGCACGGAGTTAAGCCTGCAGGATTTTACCCGCGTACTACGCATGCCAAGGGGAATTATCGTGGGGGTGGTTTGTCACTATACCATTATGCCATTGACCGCCTTTGGTATTGCCCACCTGTTTAATTTCCCCGGAGAAATAGCTGCAGGAATTATTTTAATAGGTTGCTGTCCCAGCGGACTGGCTTCTAATGTAATGTCGTACCTCGCCCGTGCCAACCTTGCCCTATCCGTTTCCGTTACTACGGTATCAACGTTGCTGGCTCCTTTTTTAACACCTTTACTCATGGGGTTATTGGGAGGCAGTTTGATAGAAATACATTTTTGGGCAATGGTGTGGGACATTACAAAAATTGTGATCATTCCCATAGCAGGTGGTCTTCTTTTTAACCACTTGTTGCGTGGCAAAATCAGCTGGCTGGACAAGGCCATGCCGATTGTATCCATGGCCGGCATCGCTTTAATTCTAACGGTGATAACGGCAGCAGGCAGAGATAGCTTGCTAAAGGTGGGCGCTTTGTTGATCGTTGCTACATTTATGCATAATGTAGCCGGGTATTTTCTCGGTTACTGGTCAGGACGCTTATTAAAATTTCACGAACGTGATTGTCGTACCATAGCCCTGGAAGTGGGAATGCAAAATGCCGGCCTTGCCTCAGGACTTGCATTAACGATGGGAAAGTTGGCAACAGTAGGCCTGGCACCTACCATTTTCGGGCCGACGATGAATGTTACCGGTTCATTGCTTTCCAGTTGGTGGCACAACCGATTACCGCCGGAAGATGAAGTTGAGGTATGAGGTGTGAGGTGTGAGGTGTGAGGTATACCCAATTGCAAGACATTATTGTCTTGTGTTTTTATGTCGCCATTTGAGATTGTCGCAAAAGCCTATAGGGTTTGCTTTTTGAGTGCGGGCACCACGGGTTCAAACCTTATAGGTTTAAACAGGCACTTACCGAAAGCTCTAATATTTAGGCTGATATTAATGAAGGAAGAGCTAAATCATTTTATTTAAACATAACATATCATATGTCACTTGTAAAAATTCTCTTTCTCTTTTTCCTGCTCCATGTTTTTTGTCAGAAAGCAAAAGCACAACAGATCTCCAAAGAAGAACTTATCTTTTTAACCCCCGAATGGAAAGGCGAACGCTTCGCTGATGGCCGACCCAAAGTGCCCGATAATATCATCAAACGTATGAAACAGGTAAGCCAGGAAGAAGCCTGGGCAGTCATGAAAAACGCCGGTTACGGCTACCAGATTGCCGAGAACTGGCAACAAATAAATCCAGACAGTGTTCTGGTAGGCCGGGCCGTTACAGCTACGTTTATGCCTGCCCGTCCGGACGTATGGGGAGCTATCGATGCAAGAGGGAAGAAATCAGGTAAACGTGGCCAGAATACCTGGGCGGTAGATGTGTTGGTGAAAGGGGATGTGTACGTTGCGGACCAATTCGGCGCACATAAAAATGGCCCGACGATAGGTGATAATGTAGGCAGCGCCATCTTTGCCAAAACAGGCAACGGCATCGTTTATGACGGGGCATTAAGAGATATCGAAGGGTTAAAAGAGATAGGTGGTTTTACATCTTACTATTCCAGTTATGATCCATCTTATCATAACCCGCCGGGAGATCTGAATACGATGATCATCGGCATTAATCAACCAACACGCATCCGCCTGGTAACCGTAATGCCAGGAGATATTGTGCTGGGCAAGCAGGGCATCGTTAGTTTTATCCCTCCTCACCTGGCAGAAAAAGTAGTCAAGACTTCCGAGGTTGTCCGCTTGAGAGATATGTTCGGTCACCTGCGTTTAAGGGAAGGTAAATACACTGCCGGACAAATAGATGCCAAATGGAGTGACGACATAGAAAAAGATTTCTCCAAATGGCTGAACGACCACATTAGTGAACTGCCTGTTCCCAAAGAACAAATTCAGGAATTTCTAAAAGACCGCACCTGGTAATCAACCTCTAAAAATTTTAAAATGGCAAAATCAAGTTCCAGAAGATCCTTTTTATCTAAAGCAGCGATAGCTGCTGCCCTGGCGCCTTTAGCACCGTTTGCCACTTTCGGCAAGGGCTTTGAAGAGGCCATTGAGAAAACGCCCAAAGTTTCCGCACCCTCCGATCTGAAAATTACCGACATTAAATGCGGGTATATAAAAGGAAGCCTTTTTGTAAAGATATATACCAACCAAAATATATGGGGATGCGGCGAAGGCGTAGATGCCATACCAGGCACTTATTACCTGGTTAAAAATTTTGCCGAGCGACTGAAAGGAAAGAGTCCTTTAAATGTACACCGCCTTTTTGAAGACATCCGTAAATCCGGGTTTTTCCAGGGCGCCCAGTCGGGCATGTATGTAGCTGTGCTTTCTGCTATAGAAACCGCTTTATGGGATCTCACCGGGAAAGCACTTGGCTTACCTGTTTATCAATTACTCGGTGGCAAGTTCCGCGATAAGGTAAGAGTGTATTGCGATACGGCCCTCTATCAACGCACCCTGCCTACACCAAAAGACTTTGCCGATGCAGCCACCAAGGCAAGGAAAATGGGATTCAACGCGTTGAAGTTTGACCTTGACCAGGCAAATGACCCGAATAAATATGATGCGTATAACTGGACGGCCAGTCCGGCTGAATTGAAACGCATGGTGGACCAGATAGCCGCCGCCCGCGCGGCAGTAGGACCCAATATCGATATCTGTGTGGATATGCATGGCCGTTATGACGCCGTAACCGGGCAGAACGTGGCAAGACTGCTGGAGCCCATGAACCTCATGTGGCTGGAGGAACCTATTCCCGCCGAAAATATAGAAGCGTATAAACTCATAACGCAATCAACCAGCACACCTATTTGCGCCGGCGAAAATCTTTACCTCGCTTTCGGTTTCAGGAGATTGCTGGAGATCGGAGCCGTGGATATAGTGATGCCCGACCTGCAAAAGACGGGTGGCCTGGGCGAAGGCCAGCGTATCGCCAATCTCGCTAATTTATACTATGTTCCCTTTGCGCCGCATATGGTGGCTTCTTTCCTCGGCGCCATGGCTTCCGCACATGTCTGCGCTTCCGTGCCCAATTTTTTAATCCTGGAATGGCAGTCTTATTTTCATACCGATCCTATGTTTAAAGAGATCATTACCTATGATGGCAAATGGGTGGAGAATAGTATGATACAGGTCTCGGACAAACCGGGTATTGGCGTGGAGATAAATGAGGAGGGGATGAAAAAGTATGCGATCCCCAATGTGCCATTTTTTGTGTAGAAAGGGATAAAAAATTAATATTGAATCATGAGCACATG
>JBDSBP010000461.1:0-11196 GCA_039921525.1 Chitinophagaceae bacterium
ATAGTGTAAAGCATACATGTATGTGCCGTGCGCCAACGCTGAAGCTATTTTGACGCATTGGCTATCGGCTATTAGCTATCCCTCAAAGCTTTTACCTTAAGATTTGACGAAAATATCGTTTTCATTATTGAGTTTATCAAAAAGAGTTTATATTTTGTCCGCCTACTAATTGACATATCAGTTGAACATAAGGCATTCTTGGCTGATAGCTGATAGCTGATAGCCACATAACCGATTGACATGACACTAGAAAGAATTATGCCATGCCGCAGATTTTTAAACATCCTCTCTCTTTGCACCGGGACGGTCAATTTTTTTAAGTTTAAAATAACCGGCCACCGCGCCTCCGGCGCTTGATAACAGGAGGAATATTGGTAACCCAATAGTCCAGCATGCACAATCTTCAAGTTGTAAAATGAATGAAATAATGAAAAACAACAGGATGGCCACCCATGGCATAAAAAATTTATATGCTGGTTTACGCACTCTCTCAACAGAAGAAGTTGCAATCACCAAAATTCCTTCCAAAAAAGGCAATAGCCCCATTGCGATTATAGAAACAGGCTGAACCGGGCCGATGAGTACATTCTGGCTAAAAAAAAATGGCATTAGCAGGGCAAATAGAAAAGGAATCAGAACTATTGCGATAAGCGGCAAAATTTTATTTAGCAACATTCAATAAAATATCAAAATGAAGGAAATGGTTTCCTATTATTAATCATCTGCAATACGTTCCGAATTTAATATTACTGTTGATTTTAAAATTGAAATTAAGATAATTTAAAAATAAGAAGCTGCCTTTTAAAAGATTCTAACAGATTACTACCTTTTGCTGCTGCACCCCATTTCGGCATAATACTCTCTTTATCCTAACTACTTCGGGCAATCGTACCTGCTATCACGATGAGCTTTTGTTCGCGATCCCGATCGTAGTACAATAGCAAGATATCCACCCCCATTCTGCAATTTACTCTTGGAAAAAATATTCGAAAGATTGTGTACACCCAGCAACAATGGACCTGCTTTTATGGCTCCGCCTACCCAGAACTGGTGTTCTGCATTTATCTGTACCGGAAGATATAATCCATAAATTTTCGTTTCCCACCTGGGCGTAACCGTTAGGAAATTTAATTCAGAACTGTATAGTTTATTTTCACCGGCTAGTGAAGACAGGTTTGCTGATAGTTCTCCGTTCAGGTAAAAATTCGATGACAAATGCCTGTCAACATTTATCACCAGCCTGGCAGGATTAATAATGGTAAAGGATCCCGTTAATGGATGCAGGTCAGTAAAAACGGTACCCAGGCTGTCATTGAAATCTTGTATTTTACTGATATGATTGAATTTCCGCTCCAGGGACATATCAGATAAATTTATAACAGGATCGCCCGCTTCCCTGCTCTGTGTGCTGTATTCATACTTGCTGGTGCCCAGGTCAAGCAGGGACACTGCAATTTTCCATTCATAATCGTAATGGTTGTCTTCGCCATAATAGCCAGTAACGTATTGCGGTTTGATGATGTACTCCATTCCCAGATCCAAAGAAACACCACCCTTCGCATACATCAGTATATCGCCGATATTCTTAGAAGACGGCCGGCCTTTTTTCCATTGGTCAATAGTAGAAGAATACCCATACCTTAAGCTGCCTGCATTAACAAGATAAACAGGTTTGTTATTTTGAACGGTCCTGGTAAAGGATACACCTTTTATACCAACCAATCCTCCTGCAACACCCAGCGTGCCCTTTACCGTTATACCCCCATTTAACCTGCTTTGTTCCTCATCCCACAAAGTTCTACCATAAGTACCAAAAAATTCCAACCAGTTACTGCTCTTCATGTCACCACGCAGGTTGGTGTTGCTGTTATTGATCGCCAGGAAATTACGAAAGTTTCTTAACGTATCGATGAAATTATATTTGTTCGTCTTCGCGTCTAAATAACCCCGCACATTCATGCCAAAGGCAATACCTGTTTTTCGATTTAAAGCAATTCGTGCATTAAATAAATGAAGATTGAAATTTCCTTTACCATAACGTTCAAAATCTCCTTTATCTACCCTGTACTGCGATTTTGCAGCAGACGATAATAATGAATAATTAAGCACGGTAAACGCATTAGTAGAAGTTGTTTCCTGCAGGGAAAATAAATTGATGTCCCATGAATATGGGGTGTTTATAATAGCAGCAGGGTTGTTTGCGATTCCCAGGCTTCCTGCATAAGATGATCCGTGAATAGCGTGATAATTTTGTGGCAGCGCAGTGAGGCAACTGCACAAAAAGAAAGGTATAGCAATTAATATCTTTATCATTCTTCTGATCAAAATGGTTCTCCATGGGTTTGCCGTATCAAATAAGAAACAAATTTGGGAAACGGTTTCATCATGCTAATAAACAGGTTTGTTGTCCACTCCTTTCCAAACAACCGTTGTATCAAACGGCCAATAATTAAACGTCTTTTAAAGAGATAATTCCACTGATGAACGTATTCATTCTCTAATTGTTGCCTGGATATTTTATCTGAAAGAAATTTAATTACAAGTTCAGCCGCTATTTTACTGCTATGCAACGCCATACTCATGCCGTTACCACATAATGGCGTTATCATTCCAGCGGCATCTCCCATCATAAGCATATGATTTTCTACCTGTGATTTATCTTCGAATGAAATTTGCGAGATAGTCAGCGGTGCTTCGTACAATATTTTTGATTGTTGAAAAATTTTCTTGAGGAGAGGGTTTTTCTGCAAAACATTTAATTCCAGGTTAATAATGGAATTATTGTTAAGACGAAGATTTTTTGCCGTGGTTAAATAACAAAGGCAATACTTGCCTTCTTCAATACGGGAAACACCGCAATATCCATCTTTAAAATTATGCAAGGCAATAGTATCAGCGGGAAGATCTGCCTTAATATGATATTTTACTCCAATGAAATTGTTAAGCAAGCCATGCTTTTTACCGGCGAATGAACGTTTCATTTTGATATCCATATTGCTTCGCTTTCCAAATGCACCACATACAATTTTGGCCTTGTAACGAAACGTGGAACATATAATATTAAATGATGACTGATTAAAGCCTACGTCGGTTACTCTTGTCTCTTCCAGCAGGTGAACACCATTTGATTGAGCAAGCCGGGCCATTTCATAATCAATCTTATACCGACTGATACCAAATCCACCCAAAGGAAGTGATTGTTCTATTAATTTACCATCCGGTGCCGATACGATCAAATTATTTATCATGGGTAAATCCAAATCACTCAAAGGATAACCCAGGTTCTCCAGGAAGTTCCAGCTTTCACGACTTATATATTCTCCGCAAACGCGGTGAAACGGATACTTTTCCTTTTCAAATAATACCACACTGTATCCGGCTTTAACCAATTGAATAGAAAAGGATAACCCAGCGAGGCCGCCTCCAATAACAGCTACATCGTATGCTCCCCGCAGTTCTTGCGTGGGATGCTCTATAGCAGGTTTGGTTATATCATTTTTAATGGTATATGTATCCATAGCTGGTTTTGAGGTAACAATTCTTAACCGGTTAATGCAAGGTACTGATACTGCTTCGCACTGTTATCAAATGACGAAAAGCCCATTTCCATTGAATAGCATACCTGGAAATACCCGCTGCTTCCAGCAGGCGCTTCCATTCATTCTGTGTAAACCCTCTTAAAACGGACAAAGGCGCATCATTTTTTACAAGGTAAGACCGGGAAAAAGCTTGTGTCAATACCTTAATTGAATAGTACGCCATCCTATGCCGGTGAAGGTCGTTGATGAAAAATCCGTGTCGTGCTTTTACGCTCATCCACTCTAACATCCGGATTAATTCTTCATTAGTAAAATGATGACAAAAAAGAGAAGAAAAAATAACATCCGGTTTATCATCAGCAAATTCGGCTAAGATATAATCCGAAGTTATAAAGCTGGCATTAACGCCTGCGAGTTTTGTACTGGCCACCTCAGTGCAATATGGATTTATATCAATCCCGATAAAACGTACCCTGATATTTCTTTTGCTACACCAGTTTTGAATAGCGAGCATATTATCACCACCGCCACAGCCAATCTCACAAATTATAAATTCCCGGTTTTTTGTCATGGATGAATTAATCAACAGGTTCCTGATACCAGCAATGGTTATTTTATGACCTCCAAGATGTGTATTGATAAATTCAAGTTCCTCCATGTTCTGCCTGATATCATCAAACGGAATATCAACTCTGTCAAGCAATTCCTTTTTTAAAGATCTTTTAGAAAAGTTCACAGAAGTATTTTAGAATCCGAAATTAGTATAAAGAGATTGATATCATTAATCAACTGCTGACAATAAAAGTCTCCATAGTTAGCCCGGGGCCAAAAGCCGCGCCAAATATTTTCTGGGAATGGGAGGTGTTTATTGATTGCATAATATTTTTCAAAACAAATAATATTGTAGGAGAAGACATATTACCAAACTTTTTCAACACGTCGTACCCGTGTTTAAGTTCACCGTTCTGCAGGGAAAGACTTTTGCTAATAGCTTCAAGAATCCTTTTGCCTCCCGGATGAATACACCAACTGTTAATATCGTGTTTATCTAACTTGACAGATAACAACGCCCGATTTACTAATGTCTCAAAATCTTCTTCTATCAACTCGGGAATGTAACCACTCAATGTCATCAAAAACCCTGAAGAAGAGAGTTCCCACGCCATGTCCTTTTTACCCTTTGTCAGTACTTCCGCATAAAAACCATCCATACGCAATCCATTAAATGGGTAAGTATCCGGTGTTACCAGCATTGCAGCCGAACCATCGCTAAACAACAGGCTTGATGCCACGTTATCAACAGTGGCTTCTTTTTGAAAATGAAGCGTGCATAATTCGGTACATACAATCATCACTTTTGCCCGTGCATCGGATTTACAAAGGGCATCCGCCATTTTCATGGCATGAATAGCGGCATAACATCCCATAAAATTAACGGAAGTACGAAAAATATTTTGAGGAAGATCCATCAGCTCCATTACCTGCAGGTCAAGTCCCGGAGCGCTCATGCCCGTGCAACTTACGGTGATCAAGTGGGTTATTTCATCAGATGCAATATAACCATCCATACAGTTACGGATAGCGTCTACTGAAAGTGGCGCAGCATATTTATTGTACAATGACATACGCAACTCGAGGGAGGGAAATGGCTCCAGGTTTTCTGAATGTGGGTAAAATTTCCACTCTGCTGCGGGCCTGCTATAATCCGATATTACGGAATAACGATGTTCGATACTGCTTTGATGATACAGGTATTTTAATTTACGCCTGCCTGCTATATCCATAGCATATACATTTTGCATAAACTGCAATATATCATCCTGCCGGTGCCGGTGGGCCGGCACGGCTGTGCCTATCGAAATTATCTTACTCAAAATATCTCCATATTAATAATGATAAAAAAGCCGCATTAGTGCAACATGAAGCCAGGATATTCATCTTCATGGTACTGGAAAAATCAGCGGCTGAATTATTTTTCCATACTCTAACGGCCCAGGCAAAAAAATATACGAGTACCGGTAACATAAAGATCTGTAACAATAGAAACTGTTTTATTTCCAACCCTTCCAAAAAATGATATGCCAGTACCATAAAAGCTAAAAAATAAATGATACCGGTAAAAATAAAAGTGCCTCTGTATCCTAATAAAAGACTGATAGATGTAACACCATCTTTCCGATCAGCTTCGTGTTGATATATTTGAGTCAGCGGATAAAAACCACCAATCAGCAAACTGCTGGCTACCATTCCACTTATGGGCACATTCAGGCTATAAATTGGATGACTTCCATAATAAACCAGCCAGAATGTAACAGCGCCTTGAAAAATTACAACGGTTAAATAACCTGAGATGGGATGTTTCTTCAAACGGATGCCCCGGTAACTATACGCTCTTGATGCAAGGATATATGACAAAACACCTATTCCAAAAAATCCACTAACCCAAAAACTTATTGCAATTGCAATGCCATCCAATATTAGAGAAATAGTAAATAGCTGTGTAGTAGGCTGCATCGGATTCCTGACGCCGCCGATACTCCCCTCATCCCTGTCCATATAAGAATTATACGCGTTACTTGCTGGATACACCAACACATGTAAAATAAAAAAGATAACAAGGGCGCGTCCCCAATCGGGTTTCAGCAATGTGCTTAATGCAAATAAATATACCGGCATCAGGAAAAACGAGAAATGAATTCGCAAAAGCTGTATGGTAGACCTTTTTAACATTACGCTGGATTAGCGATCTAAACGAACAAACAATATGAAAAGTTGCTTAATTAAAAGATATCAGTTATTAATGCTTTTAAACAAGAGCAACATCATATTTTATACAACAGAAAAGAACAAATAAGCTCAGCTTAATTGTTCTCTGATCAGTAATCATATTCTCTTCTAAACATATTAACCCGTATGCCAATTGTTAATAAGGAGGTATGAGATGAAAGATCCGTCCTGCCTGTAGCTTTTATATTTCTATACAAAAACGATCCATCCAAAAACAAATTTTCCTTCCATTCATAGGATACTAATAACGAACTGTTTAACCCTTTTGATTTTAATCCTGTAGGTATTTTATAGCCGTAGTCAAAGGGTCGTGTACCACTTATCAGGAAAATATTGTTACCAAGGTTTTGTCCGGCAGTATCAAGCCCCTGAACAAAATAGATCAATTTTAATTGTGCGGTCCATTTTGGTGTAGGCTGATATCTGACAATGCCTATAAATTCCGTAAAATCTGCGCCCAAAGGATGCGCAAGCGGCTGGTTATAGTGCGTGTAGTTAGCAATGGTATTGAAATGGGAATAGGTGAATGGTCGCACAACATTCAATTCGCCCTGCAGATCCAGGTTTTTTACATCGAATACGTCGATTGTTTTACCGCCGAGTTGAACGCCGAACTTATTTCCCCACCATCCGTTGCCGGAACGCGCTTCTTTTAGCACAAATTCATCCAGCATTATCTGCCCGTAAAATTGTCCCCGATGTGCAACATTTGCCTTGAAATCGAACCCAACAAAAGCATTGTCCGGACTACCATTTTGTTGTTCTATAGAGCGTAAGAAGATGACCGGATTAAGGTATGAAAATTCAAAACGGTTGGCGCGCCCAAAAATTACAGACTCAAATAGCCCGATGTTTAACCAGGGGGTAACATTAAGACTAAGCCTATGCGTAGCCGCATACTTTTTAGGCAATAATATATTCCCCGGGTTAGTTTCGTGTTGGGGAAACAATTCCATGAACAGGTTGGTATAATTTAATTTCCATATACGTGTATCAATTTTCAGATATAGATAGTTGGTGGCAAAATCACTCATTAGCAAACTCCGATATCCATTTCCAATAAAATTCCTGTCGTAGCCGAATTGGATATTAAAATATTTAGCCACATTAAAATATACGGAACCCCTACCGTCGAAATAGTCGTATGCCGTTGTTTTAAATGGTTTATAAAAGCCGGCTCCGGGCACGGCCCGGTTCTTATTGAAGTAGTTTTGAGCATAAAGGGGCGGGCGTTCCTGGTTATCGGTAATATAAAAATCAAAACCAACTTTTCTTGCTATAAGACCCCGGCCAGTGATACCCTTGGAATTTAGAAATACACGCTGATTATTCCCAAATTCAAGGGTTTGCTGCTGTTGAATAACCGGGTTAATAGCCACGAAAAAATCCTTTTCCTGTACCGACAACATATTGGCCTTTGTTTTATAAAATATACCCAGTAACGGTTTCTTGCTTCGAAAACCGATTGAATCCGGCTTCGCCCATTCCTGGTTATTCATCAGCAGGCTTTGAAAATTATATTTGTCGACTTTTGTAAGATGGAAGTAATAATCATATGGAAATTGTCTTTCCAGTGAGTCGGCTAGTTCAGCCACCTTTACTGCAGTTTTCCGACTAAAAGGCTTTATTCCGGAAAAATTAAGATCCGGGTTATCGCGCATCATCATTTCCAGCCTGTCAAGAAAATGCAAATGTTTCGATCCCTGGGGTAAATTAGTTGATTGGGCACTTAACTGGAACGGCAATAAGAAAATCGAAAGTCTTACCAGGGTTTTTTTAAATTGCATGAGATTGAATGTTTTCCAAATAGTTTTTACAGAAGGGGAAAGATTTGCAAGCTTACCCAAAAGGACATTATTTAGCAAAGTAAGAGTATTCCGTATTAAATAACCTAATATGTGAACGGCAAATTTTTAGTTATGGAAAGATACGTTATCAAAAATGCCTCCATTGTAAACGAGGGAAAAACCATTTCCGGCGATGTATTAATACAAAACGGGCGGATAGCAAAAATCGCTACTTCTATCACGGTAAACTTTCGTGCGATTGAAATTGATGCGGAAAATCAGTTTTTGTTACCCGGAGCAATAGACGACCAGGTGCATTTCAGGGAACCCGGTTTAACGCATAAAGCTACTATTTATACAGAAGCCAGGGCAGCCGTTGCGGGAGGAGTAACATCCTTTATGGAAATGCCGAATACGTTGCCCCCTGCTTTCACTCAAGAACTACTCGAAGAAAAATACGAGATAGCCTCCCGGTCATCTCTTGCTAATTATTCCTTTTATATGGGTACTTCCAACAGCAACCCGGATGAAGCCCTGAAAACAAATGAAAAACGAAATGAAATCTGCGGAATAAAAATTTTCATGGGGTCCTCTACCGGTGGTTTGCTGGTTGATGATGAATCTACTCTGGAAAAACTCTTTCGCGAAAGCGGTGTGCTGATCGCCACCCATTGTGAAGATGAAAATATTATCCGTCAGAATCTGCAGCGCTTAAAAAACCAACAAAAAATACTTTCCGCCGAGGATCATCCTGTAATCCGGGATGAGAACGCCTGTTACGAAAGTTCGCATTACGCCGTGGAACTTGCCAGGAAATATGGAACGCGTTTGCATGTTTTACACATAACTACAGCCAAAGAACTCGCCCTTTTTTCCAATCTTATACCTCTGGAACAGAAAAAAATTACGGCTGAGGTGTGTGTACATCACTTGCACTTTACTTCCGAAGACTATAAGGTATTGGGAAATCTCATAAAATGCAACCCCGCCATCAAGGCACCCTATAACAAAGAAGCACTATGGCGGGCTCTGCTCGATGATCGCCTGGATGTTATCGCCACCGACCATGCACCACATACTTTGGAAGAAAAGGCGGTGGACTATGAACAGGCTCATGCCGGCCTGCCATTAGTACAACACCCCTTAATGCTAATGCTGCATTATGTGAAGAAGGGAAAGATTACCGTGGAGAAAATGGTGGATAAAATGAGTCATTCCGTTGCAACCTGTTTCCAGGTAGCAGACCGTGGATTTATCCGCGAAGGATATTTCGCAGACCTGGTACTGGCAAACATGGACGAGATGACCAACGTTTCAACTCAAAATATCTTATATAAGTGCGGCTGGAGCCCCCTGGAAGGAAGTGCTTTCCCGTCTGTCACCCATACATTTGTAAACGGCAACCTGGTTTATCAGAATGGGAAATGGTATGAGTCTTTCAAAGGAATGAGATTAACTTTTAACCGAAAATAAATATACTAAGGGGATTTATGTAAAAAGACAGTAAAAGAATCACTTATACTATGGATATAGATAGAACAACATTTAACGACCTCAATATTTTTCACCAGGAGGAAGAATTTTCAATCTTTAATAAACTTAATTTTACGCGTACGCGGGGCGGCAGAGATGCACTGGCCAGGTTTTTCATAGAACCTTTTAATGATATAAAACGAATTACCGACACCCAGGATACACTAAAAAGGATCCACGAAAAAATTGCCGATTGGCCCCTATCTGTAAACAACGGTACTGTAATGGTTATTGAAAAATTCTATGAGTCTTTCATTGATACCATTCCAGACTCTCCCAATATTTTGAACGCATATACCTATCGCTTATTACATTCACCTGATCATTCGCTGTTAAGATATTCCGTGGGCCATTTTGCAGACTTTGTACGTGGTTGCCGGGAGCTGGTTAATTTATTTGACGATGCCAATACCCCTAAATCCCTTAGAACGTTTATAAACCGTATTTCTGACCTTACGAAAGATCCAATCATCATAAAGCTGGCTGCTACTCCCCAGGGAAATAAATTTACCCCGGTTCAAACAATATATTTTGGGAACTATCTACGCTATAGATTCAGAAACCAGGCGTTGGAACTAATAAACATTTATAGCCGGTTCGACGCCTGGTATTCCATGGCCATGGCCATCAATCATTTTAACTTATGCTTTCCTACCTTCTTTCTTGATGAACAACCTTTGCTGGAAGTAGATTCTCTGTATCATATTTTACTTCCCTCGCCGGTTTCTTATAACGTAAAATTAGCGCAGGACAATAATTTTATCTTTTTAACGGGTGCAAATATGGCGGGCAAAAGCACTTTCATCAAAGCTGTGGGAGCTTCGGCTTACCTGGCACATCTTGGCATGGGTGTGCCTGCGAAAGCAATGAGATTAACCTTATTCAATGGTATATTAAGTAATATTAATGTGGTAGATAATATTATGAAAGGAGAAAGTTATTTTTTTAATGAAGTGCAACGCATTAAAAATACCATCATTAAAATAAATGATGGAAAAAAATGGCTGGTGCTGATAGATGAATTGTTTAAGGGCACTAACGTTCAGGACGCCATGAAATGTTCCTCTACTGTAATTAAAGGGCTTATTAAAATTAAAAATTCCCTGTTTATTCTCTCCACGCATTTATACGAAATTGGGGAAGAACTAAAATCCTACCCCAATATTTCATTCCGCTTTTTTGAAACCAATGTAAAAGACGACCAGCTGGATTTTAGTTACCAATTAAAAGAAGGCATTAGTAACGACCGCCTTGGGTACCTGATATTGAAAAAGGAAAAAGTAGTAGAGTTGCTGGAGAATCTATAGATCAGGTTTGAGGTATGAGGTTTGGGTATGAGGAGGAAGTCGCATTAGCTTTGTGTTGTAAGCCTAATCTTTCGAGATTATAAAATAAAACCTATCAATCATACAGCCGCCGTCCTATTCCTTATACCTCATAGCTCATAGCTTTTATTTAACATCCGCCAATATACAGGGTTATGATCCAATGCCTGACTAAAATGTAGGGGCGTTTGTAGGGGCAGGGCTTGCCCCCGCCCTGACTGCATA
>JBDSBP010000462.1:0-4681 GCA_039921525.1 Chitinophagaceae bacterium
ATAAGGGACTAAATCAGCTGCTGCTTTTGTAAGCAAAGCAAGGAAATCCTTATAGATGACATCCTGGGCATCGTAATCAACCTGCTTCATGCCATTTCCGACCTGAGAATATGGAATAGGTCCCCAATAGTCAGTTCTTGGCAGGTACATCCGGACTTTCCAGATATTGGCAAGCGCATAAACACCAGGATTTTCAGTTTTACCGCCCGGTTTAGTATTGTCTAAAACTCCCAATAAAGGAGGTATAGCACTACCATAAAACCCACTCCATGCACCATTTAACCAGTTACCCACCATTACGTTACGATCTGAAGGGAAGTTTTGTGCGATGTTAGCATAGTACTGAGACTGTAAATCTCCAAAAAGACTTTGATAGGTTTGCCAACTAGCCATTAAACCTCTGTACTGGGCAGCTGCATAAGCATTACCAACACCAGATGCATCAAGTTCTGTGAGTTTGGTGGGGTTGGTATTATACTCCTCAAACTTTTTCGTACAAGAAGACATTCCCAAGGCGAAAACTACCAGAAAACCTATTGGGAAGTATATTTTAAGTTTTTTCATGTTTTTCAATTTAATTTTTAAAACGCTAAATTCAAGTTCAAACCTATCTGGCGGGTTGACGGCATTGCGAAAGACTCCAAACCAACAGTTGTGTTCTGGGAACCTGCAGTAAGTTCAGGATCGAATCCTTCCGCTTTATTCATCAGGAAAAACAGGTTACGGCCAACTAAAGATAAAGAAGCCGTCTTAATTGGCGACTTTCTTATTGAACGAACAGGTAATGCATAACTTAAAGACAATTCACGCATCCGAACATTCGTTGCATCATAGGTCCACACCTCCCCAACCGGGGTGTTACGTCCACCAACTTTTTTCCAGTATTTTTCTGATGTTGTAGCTACCGTATTCTTAGAACCAGAGGCATTGACACCAGGGAAAATATAAGAATCTCTACCGGCTAAAGTTTGTTCAACAACACCGTCTGCATAAATAACGGCATTGGTAAATGAAGATACTACCCCGCCAACTCTTGCGCTAATAAGGAAATTAAGCGTAAAGTCTTTGTAACTAAAACTATTGTTAATTCCACCAAGCCAATCCGGCCTGGTATTACCCATATAAACTGTTGTTCCGGGAGTGATCAAAGGTAAGCCGGTAGCATCAACCAATATACTACCCTGAACATCACGCTGGTATCCTCTACTGAATACCTGGCCTAATGGCTCACCTTCTAAAGCACGGGAGAAATTCATAAAGTCACTTGACAGGTTCAACACCTTTAAGTCAGGAGTTAATTCCACTAATTTGTTTCTGTTTCGGGCATAGTTCAGGTCTATATCCCAACGGAAGTTTTCATTTCGGATCGGTGAACCAGTCATTGTTAACTCAATTCCTGAGTTACGAACCAAACCAGCGTTAACATATTCAGAAGACCATCCGGAAGCAGGCGGAATAGAAACAGTAAATAACTGATTTTTAGAATTGCTAATATAATAACCCAAATCAAATCCTAAACGATTATTAAAGAACTTAAATTCCAAACCTACCTCCTGTGCGGTGGTTAACTCCGGCTTTAAAGTAGGGAAGGGCTTAACACCGTCGCGACTGATATAACCATTCGGACCACCCGTTAAGAAACTATATGTTTGGGTAAGCAGGAATGGAGATGCATCGTTGCCTGTTTGGGCATAAGATCCTCTTAATTTAGCAAAAGAAATTGCTGCTGGGAAGGTAAAGATGTTTGAAAGGATCGCGGAGAAACCTGCAGACCCAAACAAATATGACTGACTTTCTTTGGGCAAAGTTGAAGACCAGTCATTACGAACTGAACCGGATAAAGTTAATGCATTCTTGAAGGTGAAATCTGCCGTTAAAAATACGCCTTGCTTTTCTGTAGGTACAATGGAGCGGTCAACGGAAGGAGCACGTCCATTCGAGGGAATAAACAGGTTATCACGATTTAATCCATTGGTAACAGTAGACTGCGCTAACCTGTCAACATGCTGAAGGTTTCCACCAAAGGTTGCATCAACAGTAAAATCCTTGAAAAGTGCTTTTTTATATATACCAATTAAATCAAAGTTAGTCTCTTCAACATCTCTGAAGATGGTAGAATAATTTCCAAAATCAGCAATAGTGTATGTATCATTGTACCACTTTCCTTCATAATTATCCAAAGTCTTATCAATACCGGCGCGACCTAAAAAACTTAAAGCATTAGAAGCCTTATATGTTATCGAACCGAAAGCCGTCACACGGTTTCTCTGATCATTGGCTATAATACGGTTTTTAGTCCAGTATGGATTTTCACCCCCATTAGATCCGGGATTCCAGTAGTTTTGACGAAGTTTACCGGTTGAAGGATCCACATAATCATATTTCTGTGCGGCCATCAGCGAAATATTACGTGGAATACGCAAAATATGACGCTGATTATTTGAGTAAGACTCCCCGGTTTGCTGCCTGTTATCAACTTCTTCTCTCAGATAAGTAACTTTGGCATCATAAGAAAATTTCGAACTAATATTACCGCTTACGCGTAAATTAAGTGTATTTCTTTTTAATTTGTTGTTATCTAAAATACCAGAAGCAGTAACATTTGTGTAAGAAAAATAGGTTTGAACTTTTTCATTACCACTGGAAAAAGAAAGAGAATTAGATAATTGATTCCCGGTAGAAAAGAAATCCTTGTAGTTATCTGGCTGAGGAGTCATATTGTAAGTCTTACCGATATCTGCAGGATCATTCCCCCATAAAGCAACAGTTTGGCCTGTCATTTTTGGACCCCAGCTTCCTTCTTCAGCTCTGTTGTAAATTCCGCCAGCACCCTGGCCAAACTCATTCTGAAACTTTTGAAGAATAATAGGCGTCTCAACTTGAAATGAACTGTTGAATGTAACGCCGAAACCTTTCTGTACACTTCCCTTTTTGGTAGTAATAAGCAATGCACCGTTTGCAGCACGGCTACCATACAGCGCCGTTGCGGAAGCACCTCTTAACACGTTGATTGACTCAATGTCATCAGGGTTAACACTTGAAAGGCCATCACCACCGTCGCGACCACCGTTCGCATTACCGGGACTGTAATTTGAGTTATCCATTGGCACACCATCAATTACGATCAAGGCCTGGTTATTACCGGTGATCGAGCGGTCACCCCTTAAAACAACCCTTGAAGATCCACCTAAACCTGAAGAAGTTTTGGCGACATTCAAACCAGCTACGCGTCCTGTTAACGAGTTAGCAACGTTTAATTCTTTGGCTTTCGAAAAACTCTCTGTGTTGATTTTCTGGGTTGCATAGCTCAAAACCTTTTGGTCTTTTGTTATACCTAATGCAGTAACAACCACATCTTTCAATAACCTGCTGTCAGGTTCCAAACGAACATTCATGCTCGAACGACCCTGAACTGCAACTGTTTGAGTGGTAAAACCAATGAAACTAAATTCAAGGGATGTATTTGACGGAACAGAAATCGAGAAATTTCCATTAGCATCAGTACTTGTACCTTGAGTTGATCCTTTAACACTGATGCTTACAGCAGGAAGAGGTTGATTGTCGGAATCAGTTACCTTTCCGGTAACACTGATATTTTGCGCAAACACATAGCTCTGGCAAAACAAAAGCATTACTACTAATTTGTAAAGTTTTTTCTTCATGAAAGCTGTTTTAGTTTTAGTCTTAGATATAAATAAATAGATACAATTATAAAGCTCCCGACAGGCAACTCCTGTACGCGAATCGGGAGATATTTTGCAGCAGTAACAGCTAATATACGCAATTTTTTAATTAAATGGCTTTTTTTACGTACGTTTCAGATAGAACAGATGTTTAGCGCCTTAACAGGTAGATAAATATTTACCTTCATAACAGGCAGTTCTTTATACGGCCAAATAAGTTTTGCCTTCATCGCGAAATGATACTGCGCCCTTCGTTGTTTTAACCATTACAAAAAACTATGCAATTAAAAAGAGCATAAAATGATTGGTTTTTTGATATTTTATTTGGGATTTGGCAAAACTCGCTGCTTTTACTGATTTGGATATTCTTTTTTATCGCTCTGAAACCATAAAATTGATCTCAGTAAACTTCCGGATAAAAAAGCCAAAAACAATCTTTGATAAAAATGTTTAATAACATTAGTTTTATCTATCGACATGCGTCCTCTATAAGAAAATATTGTGCTCGCTTCCTTACCAAATACGGTGGACTGCGATTAATGAACTTGCCCATGTGTGTTAATGGCTAAGCTTTTGAAAAAAATATAAAATCATTTAAACATGTAGATTATGAAACGGCGAAATATATTAAAGAGTCTTACAATCTTTCCTTTTGCAGCAAGCGTTTTTCCATTTAAGTCACTATTTGGGGCACCTGCAGATAAAGGCAGTGTATTTGTTAGTGGTGTGAGTCAATTGACGGCTCCGGGGGAATTAGCCATAGGCCCCAATATCTTTCAATCCATCGGCGTTGAACCTATCATCAATTGCCGAGGTACATTTACCATTATCGGGGGATCTATTGAGCGTCCTGAAGTGCGTGCGGCTATGGAAGCAGCATCCAAAGATTTCGTGCAGTACGATGAATTGGCTGATGGTATTGGTAAACGTTTAGCGGAAATTACAGGTGCAGAGTGGGGTATGGTCTCGGCAGGTTGTGCGGCCGGAATGAAGCATGT
>JBDSBP010000463.1:0-4754 GCA_039921525.1 Chitinophagaceae bacterium
GAGCCCGTAGCGAGCGGCTGTTGCGGGTAGCAATTTCGGTGACCACAAAATCATATGTATCCTTAAAAAGTTCCCGGTGCTTTTGATATAGTTTGTCAAAAAGTCCCTTCCCTCTTAAAGGTTTTGCAATACATATTTGACCCATCACATAATAATTGTAATCTTTAATTAAACGATTATGATAATATAAGTTATCCAGTAATTGAAACATGGGTTCAAGTGCGGGCACCAGCTGACGGGCTTCTTTAGTCATTACAAGAGCATAGGCAGCCAGTTCATCTTCATCTTTTATAATAACACTTGGAGATAATGAATGCAGCTGTTCCAGCACTTCAAGGCTGTGAACAAGTGTTACAAATCCTTCCGACTGAATTTCATCCTTGCTGAGTTTTACAGCCAGGTTTTCACGCTGAAGATTCTGGATCTTTTCTAGATCTTTCATAGAGCTAACGGTAGTTGCCTGAAACATATATAAAATTTACACAAAGAAACGCAAAGTATTTTTCTTTGTAGCGTATCATTGAAGCTAACGCTTTTTTTGAGGCATAGCAGCAACTTAAATTGCAATTTTTTTTACTATAATATTATATGCACTACCTTTTAGCCAATAATGAATGTTGTGAAAGGATGGTACTGATATGAAAAAAGTATCTCTTAATGACATTGCCAGAATAGCAAAGCTTGCGCCGTCTACAGTTTCAGGTTCTGTTTTATAAATGAATATTAGTATGAATGCTTAAATTCAGGCTTCTTTGTATCTTATAACTTGAAAGGCTTTGCAACAAAGTGTTGTGGTGCTTTTTCATTTGTTAAATTGTACCGCGATTGTATCTTGTCACTTTCTCAATTATTGTTATATTATGAAAAACAGCGGATTATTATTTCTAGTTGTAATCACATCTCTGAATGCTTACTGCCAGATGGTTGGTAAAATTTCAGATCCGGTTGAATGGATCAATCCACTTATGGGTACCGATTCAAAGCCAAGCTTATCTAACGGTAATACCTACCCCTCTATTTGCGTGCCCTGGGGAATGAATTACTGGGTACCACAAACTGGCTTGAACGGCAATGGATGGGTATATCAATACGGTGCCGATAAGATCCGTGGCTTTAAGCAAACTCATCAGCCTTCTCCCTGGATGAATGATTACGGCCAGTTCTCCCTTATGCCGGTGACAAAAAAGATGGTTTTTACAGAAGATGCAAGAGCTAGCTGGTTTTCTCATAAGGTCGAGGTAGTGAAACCTTATTATTATAGTGTGTACCTGGCAGATGCCGATGTAACCACTGAAATTACACCGACGGAAAGAGCCGCACAGTTTCGTTTTACTTTCCCTGCCACAGACAGTTCGTTTATAGTAGTGGATGCTTTTGAAAGAGGATCATATGTCAAGATCATTCCCGAACAGAAAAAAATCATTGGGTATACAACGCGTAACAGCGGTGGTGTGCCCGCTGGCTTTAAAAATTATTTTGTAATTTATTTCGAGAAGGCTTTCTCCATTGCTCATACATGGCGGGATAATCAACTCGCAAAAGATACACTGGAGATGTTATCACAGCATGCCGGCGCTGTTGTAGGATTTAAAACCAGCAAGGGTGAGCAGGTACGCGTTAAAGTTGCTTCTTCCTTTATAAGTTATGAGCAGGCGGATGTAAACATGAAACTGGAGCTAGCTAACGATGCTTTTGATGTCACAAAACAAAAAGCTAAAAACGCCTGGAACAAACAACTGAGCAGGCTTATGGTAGAAGGAGGTTCAATAGACCAGATGCGTACTTTTTATTCCTGTCTTTATCGCACATTGCAGTTTCCACAAAAACATTATGAAACAGATGCTTCGGGTAAGATTGTTCATTATAGTCCCTACAACGGGCAGGTGTTACCAGGATATATATTTGCAGGCACCGGTTTCTGGGATACGTTCAGGGCATTGTATCCATTCCTGAATTTGATGTATCCATCCATTAGTAAAGAAATGCAGCAGGGTTTGATAAATGATTACAAGGAAGGAGGTTTTTTACCGGAATGGTCCAGCCCTGGTTTTAGGAATGTTATGGTAGGAAATAATTCTGCCTCCGTAGTCGCCGATGCTTATATGAAAGGTATCCGTGGATACGATATTAATATTTTATATGAAGCTTTGCTGAAAGGTGCCAACAACGAGGGCCCGTTGACTGCGGTAGGCAGGAAAGGCGTTACGTTTTATAACGAACTTGGTTATGTGCCGTATGATGTAAAGATCAATGAAAACGCAGCCCGCACACTGGAATATGCCTATGATGATTTTACTATTTATCAGCTGGCTAAAGCATTAAAACGGCCAAAAGAAGAAATTGATTTGTGCCAAACGCAGTCAGAACTTTCGTAACCTTTTTGATCCGGAAACAAAACTGATGAGGGGCAAGAACCAGGATGGCAGTTTCCAGTCACCCTTTAATCCATTCAAATGGGGAGACGCCTTTAGCGAAGGAAACAGCTGGCATTATAGCTGGAGTGTATTTCACGATATCCAGGGCCTTGCCAAACTGATGGGGGGAAAAGAAATGTTTATCAAAATGCTCGATTCGGTATTTACCATGCCGCCGGTATTTGATGAGAGTTATTACCGCGGAGTGATCCATGAAATACGTGAAATGCAGATCATGAACATGGGACAATATGCCCACGGAAACCAGCCCATCCAGCATATGATCTATCTTTATAACTATGCCGGGCAGCCCTGGAAAACACAATACTGGATACGCCGTGTTATGAACCAATTGTACAAGCCCACCATTGATGGGTATTGTGGTGATGAAGATAATGGGCAAACTTCTGCCTGGTATGTTTTTTCAGCCATGGGATTTTATCCCGTTTGCCCATCCACTACACAGTATGTTTTGGGAACGCCCTATTTCAGAAAGATAACCCTTGCCCTTGAGAGTGGTAAACATTTGATTATCGAAGCTCCCTCCAACAGCGAAGCGAACCTGTATGTTCAAAGCCTTCAGTTTAACGGCAAACTATATACGAAGAACTGGATTGATCATGAAAATATCATCAAAGGTGGCAAGCTGTTGTTCGATATGAAGGCAGAGCCTTCCAAAACAAGAGGCATCAGCGAGGATGCATTTCCTTATTCATATTCTAAGTAGGTACGAGGTGTGAGGGATGAGGTATGAGGTGAGTATCGAATGCCTGCACCCGAAGCTTTATTATCAATTACGAATTACGGGTAATCTCAATTCGTAATTCGTAATTCATAATTCGTAATTATTTAACCTTATCGTATCTCAACAGCGCTTCCAAAAAATAATAGTCCGCATACACCAGCGGCACGTTTACTTCGCTTTTGGCTGGTTTACTTCCTACAGAATGTTTGAGAAGAAAATTATTATTTTCACCTGTGCCTGCACGGTAGGCTGGTCCTGATAAGCTGATCAACATTTTCTCGGCATCTTTAAAATATCGCTGGCTTTTACTTTTAGGTGCATACTGGGATAATTCAAGTAAGGCCGATGCGGCAATCGCTCCTGCGGATGCGTCTCTTTCCTCGTTAGGAATATTGGGAGCGTTAAAATCCCAATAAGGAATTTTATCGGCAGGAAGGTTAGGATGATTAAGGTAAAAATCAGCGATCTTGATTGCCTGGTATAGGTATTTTCTGTCTTTTGTTTCCCGGTACATTACGGTGAAGCCATAAAGGCCCCATGCCTGTCCTCTTGCCCAGGCAGATTCATCAGCGGCTCCCTGCGCGGTCTTCCTGGCTACAACTTTCCCGGTCTTGTCGTAACAGATCACGTGATAACTGCTGTTATCCGGTCTGTAATGATTTTTAATAGTATTGTCAGCATGTATTATAGCAATATCATGGTATTTTTTCTCGGTGGAGTTTTTACTAGCCCAAAGTAAAAACTCCAGGTTCATCATATTGTCAATAATAACAGGATAATCATATGTTAGAAAGGTGTTCCATGATTTGATGACCCCTACGTTAGGGTTGAAACGGGTGGATAAAGAATTGGCACCGGTAAGCATAATTTTTTTATACGCTGCATTACCTGTCAAGCGATAGCCATTGCCAAACGGGCAATATAACATAAAGCCCAAATCATGCGTGCCGGTATTGTACTGTTCTTTTTGTACAGCCAAACTCCACAAATTGGCAGCTTCCTTCCATTTTGGATCTTCCGTATATTCAAACAAGTACCACAGCGAGCCACCGAAAAAACCACTGCACCACCAATCGGTAGGCATGTCCCTGGGTTTTCCATCCGGCAAAGTAGATTGAGGTGTTTTAGTAGTGTCGGGATGGGAGGCCAGCATTAAAGTATATTGCTTTTCTGCCAGTTCGAATTGTTGTTTAACATTGATCTTTGACTGCGCAGATACTCCCGCTGTAATAACAACTGCGAAAAGGAAAGAAAGGGATAATTTGATAATCATATGGTGCAATTGTTAAAAAATTTCTATGGAATTTTTGCCAGTTGTGATGATTCTACTTACCATTGAAGGTAAGCGCTAAAAGGAGACATTGAATCCAAGCGTCTTAAAAATAATGTCACCCTTCTGGATTTTCAACTTCTATTTCAATGTTTTCTATAATCATATCAACCTTTGCAGGGCTATTGCTCATACCTAATGCCTACTATATAACTTAACCAAAGTTGGTAATAATTAAGGAATTAATCATACTTCTTTTTAAAGTTATCTCACCTTACGTTTGAATGGTCAGTTCATGAGGGACTTTCATATAACATCCGTCAAT
>JBDSBP010000464.1:0-16996 GCA_039921525.1 Chitinophagaceae bacterium
CTTTATACTTTTTCTGAAGCTTTTTACGCGCATAATACCGCTCCGGTAATGTAAATTTGAATATGCCGACTACCTTCAACCGATAACAAAAAGCCGGTTTGACTTGTCAAAGTAGAATTAACCATTATCCATTAACCCTTAACCCTTATTATGGTGCTCTCTCCTTCTATCTGGGAACTGGAAAGTTTTTATGCACCTAAAGATGTAATTATTGCGGGTGCTGGGTTTGCTGGTTTGTGGAGTGCTTATTATCTTAAAAAAAATAATCCCTTTTTAAAAATACTTATAATTGAAAAGGAAGTAATACCAACGGGGGCCAGTAGCCGAAATGCAGGTTTTGCCTGCTTTGGAAGCGTTACCGAATTAATGGATGATGCAAAAATTTCCGGTAAAGAAAACATGATTGAACTGGTGGCCATGCGCTATGGAGGACTCCGGAAAATACAGGAGGTTTTTACCGTAACTGAAATCGACTATGAGCAGTTAGGCGGTTATGAATTAATAACCGGCGATCAGTATACTTCCTCAAAGGAAATTAAGGCAGACATAGACTGGCTGAACGATAGCCTTCATGAGGTAATTGGTCAAAAAAATATCTTCAGGTTGGCTGATAAAAAAATTATCCCGTTTAATTTTCAAAAAACCAATCATTTAATACAAACCGAACTCGAAGGACAATTACACCCGGGGAAAATGATGCAGGTACTACTTCAAAAGGTACTGGCAATGGGAATAATAATGAAGACAGGTATTGAATTGAAATCGTACGAATACAACGGCCCAAAAATTGTCGTTCATACCGGAGGTCTTGTTTCTATAACAACATCACAATTACTGATCTGCACCAATACTTCTGCAAATGAGTTGTTGCCTGCAACACCTATAACACCCGCTCGCGGACAGATTTTGGTTACCTCGCCGATAAACGACCTATCCTTTAAAGGAACCTTTCATTGTGATGAGGGCTTCTATTATTTTAGGAATATTGGTAACCGGGTATTGCTTGGCGGCGCACGCAACAAAGCTTTCAGCCAGGAGCGAACAACTGATCCTGGTGTTTCAAAAACCATCCAGCAGGAACTCGAACGCTTTTTAAAGGACGTGGTTCTTCCAGGAAAAACTTTTACCATTGAGCACCGATGGAGCGGAACAATGGGAATGGGGAGAACTAAATTTCCTTCCATCATTGAAATAAAACCTAACTGTTTTTGTTTGGTTGGCTTAGGCGGAATGGGTGTAGCCCTTGCGCCCGTTGCAGGTGAACAGGTTGCAAAAATGATGATTGGAAACTGATAAAATAACTCGAAGATCCGGGCATTTTAGAACCAGCTCCGGAACTGGGTCACATTTAATCTGTTTGTCAATTTTAACAATGGGCTGTATAAAAGAACGTCTTTTTAGCAAGCATTCAGTTTGAACCTGGATAATTTTACCAAATTGTTCCATTTATCTCATTAATGGAATTGTACATTTGCGCATTATCAGATTTACATGAAAAAAATTTTTATAGTTGCGGCATGGGCGGTTTTATTTGGTTCTTGTTCCAATAATGTTAATGATACTGATGCAGGCGGTAAAAATGATGATTCAGCCCCGCCGATTATCAATTACTCTATAGTTAATGTATTCCCCCATGATACTGCTGCGTTTACGGAGGGACTTTTAGTACATGATGGGCAGTTATACGAAAGTACCGGCGGTCAGCATGAGTCTAATAATTTTAAGTCGTGGTTCGGCCCGGTAGACATCAAAACAGGCATTTCACAAAAGAAGATAATGCTTGATACAAGTTATTTTGGAGAAGGTATTAATATATTCAAAGGCAAACTATACCAGCTAACCTGGCAAGACCATATTGGGTTTGTATATGATGTAAAAACATTCGAAAAAATAAAAGATTTTCATATTAACGGAGAGGGCTGGGCGTTAACGAACGACGGCACCAGCCTGATCATGAGTGATGGCACCAGTAATCTTCAGTACCTTGATCCCGAGTCATTAAAAGTTTTAAAAATTCTGGGGGTACAGGATAATAATGGCCCGGTAGGGAATATAAACGAACTGGAATATATCAAGGGTTTTATTTATGCCAACCAATATGGCACGGCCTATGTTCTGAAAATTGATCCGGGAAGTGGCAAGGTTGTTGGCAAGCTGGATTTCGATTCGCTAAATCGTGAAGTAAGAATAAAATACCCACAGGCACTGGAAATGAACGGAATAGCCTACGATTCCACCGCCAATAAGATATATGTCACCGGTAAAGCATGGCCCAATTTGTACGAGGTCAGGTTTTAACAGCCATTGATTACTGCAATGGCGTGATCAAACCCGGTCCTATTCCTTCCCTATAATATAAATCAACGAACTGCATTTTTCATGATTAGAGCTCGCCTTCAGGTTAGACAACAGTCCATTTTTAAACGCCTGCAGGTTACCGGAAACACCCGTTTTATACTGCTGGCTTAACATAGAAACGTAAAAGCTATCGTACCACATAGGCTGTACACCATAAAGTTTCATTGCATGTTTTTCTACCAGCAACTTCATTGAGAGCGGCGAAAAATGGTATAAATGTCGGGGAACATCATAAGCAGCCCAGAATTCTCTATATATTACGGCATCGTAGGAAGTGTAGTTAGGAACGGCAATAAAGGCTCTGCCCTGCAATTTTAAGACGATGTTAATCTGGTTAAGATATTCGTGCAGGGAATGCACATGTTCGAGTACATGCCACATGGTCACCGCGTCAAATGATTCGGCTGATAGTGTAAAGAGTTCATCCATGCTTTTCAACGATATACTATATAGTTCCAAAGCCCGTTGCCTCGTGGCTTCGTCAGGTTCCAATCCCAGCACACTCCATCCGGCATTCTTCATATACCTTGAAAAAGCTCCTGTTCCTGCTCCAATATCAAGCAGACTGCCGTTAGTGATCCCGGTAATCTTTTCCAGCTGTTTTTGCTTTTGATGTAATGTTCTTTTCCGTACCAGGTGATACAGTGAGTTTATAAATCCCTTTTTAGTATCAGTATGTGAAATATAATTTTCCGATTGGTAATAGGTTCCGATGAATTGCCGACCTGGAATATTCTGCGTAAACCGGGCAGTGCACGCCTGGCATTGCCATATTTCAAATTTGTCGCCGGAAACAGTATAGTCTTTTGCCGTTATTTTTGGAAATATAGCATCGGAGCCACAACAGGGACAATGAGAATATGTGATAATATCCATGCGTAATCAACTAATTGAAATACAAATAAAGGGAAGAATAATCAACTATAACAATTAATTGATTATAAGTAGTTATGCAGCGTTATTAAGGAGCATCAGCTGTTTGCAAATGAAGAGGTTGTTGGTTTGCGGCTGAGGCCAGGGTAAACCCGTTCTGATAGAAATAAAAAAATATTAATATCAAAGCAATAATAAATACGATCAGTGCATAAATCCACCAGGTTTTTTTAGCCGTAACAGGTTGTTGCGTCTTTTCCGGGTTTAATAATCCCGTCATTTCGATAGTCGTCTTTTCCTGGTCCCCTACCAAAACAGCGTGGGCGGCCATGTTTCGAACGATTCTCACAGCAGAAACCGGCGCGTATAATGGGCGTGGTTTATTTAGCTGTTCAAATACCATATCACCGGAGTTATTCTTTGTAAAAACTCCTACATCTTCCCACACCGCTTTATCATCTTGTTTGATAGAAGTGCGAAGATCCTGTGCAAATTGGTTGTATAGCTGGATGGCCTCATAATCCGGGATTCCCTTTTCTAAAGAAAGATAACTGAAGAATTCTTTGTCGGGTGTATCAAAATATTTGTTGAACCTGAATTCGTAATGAGGAGGTAAAATTCTTTTATTAACTACATCCAGGGTAGCCGGCAGGTGTTCGATAAAAATAGTGCCAAGACCGGGGATGTTGATGCTTTTATGTTGGATGAGGTATTTGTTCAGAATATCGATCAAGGTAGTTTAAAGTTTAATATTCAATGTTTAAAGTTGAAGTTCGGAGATGCAAGTTAACCAGGAACATTCATTTACTTATAAAATTTAAACTTTGCACAGGTACCGCTAAAAGTTAAACACTACACCTCCAAGCATATTAAATCCATAAACCTGGTACTGATTCCAGCGTTCATACCGATTATTAAATATATTATTCGTTTGTACCCACAGATTAAACTGCCTGGTGATCTTGAATTCCAAACCAGCGTTTAGGTCAAAGCCGCCATCACCCTTTCTCGCATCCTTTGTTACGGTACGGTAAGCTGCTCCATCCCAGGCGAAGAGTTCGCTTTTCAGCCATAAATTATGAATCACCTGCCAGTTTAAGTTTACATTGAATTCAAGAGGAAGCAAACCCCATGCCCTTGTCTGGTCCTTAACTTTAGAATATTGGTTCCAGGTAAGCTTGGCAGTAGCATTAAACGTTTCGCCCTGCGTGTAACCGATCTCGCCATGAAACTGTATAGCTTGCAATTGTGATGAATATACGGTTTGGAATGTCTTGCCATCGGTGCTGTCATTTACGAATAACGGCATGTTCCTGTATTCAGCAAATCCTACTTTCGCGCTGTAGGTAAAATGATTCAGCACTGATCCTTTAAACCCGGCATATCTTTCCTGCACACGTGTATTCAACAAGTTATCAGGTTGTATGATCCAGGGATTGATGGATGCAAAACGCTCATACGATCCTTTATTATAATAGCCGATCCAGCCTACCTGTAAAGTAAAGCGCTTATCGTTGGTAGTTATATCGGCCATGAAATTGGGTAGGGTTGTAAATATGCCATTATCCCACGATGGTATTAACCCTCCTTCCAGGTATACATTAGGTGTTTTCAACAAGAGGGAGGGAGAAAAATAATAGAGGTTATTTTGTATCCGACTTTTATCAGATGGCCGGTAGCTGGTTAAATCAGCGGTAAAGCCCAGTTTGATACCAAATATTTTACCAATCGTTTTCTGTAATGGCAAATTTAAAACAGTATTAGATTCCGTAGCCTTGTTAAAGTCGTTCTTACCACTGAATACGGAGGTTTTAAAATTAGGATAATAATTTAATCCATAAGTTGTGGGTTCAACATTGTGCAGGCTGAGTTTTCCTTCGAATGTCTGGAACCGTTGGCGTAAATCATTCTTGGTAAAAACCAGCGGGGAAGGCTGATAGCCATAAAAAAAATAATCATCGCTTTTAAAACCGACTCCTGCGTTCCATTCCAGGTTTTTTATTGTTTTATAAGTACCTTCTACATTAGCTGCTGTCTGGCTGTTTTTTTGAAAAGGCAGGCCTCCCTTTGAAGAAAGATGTTTTGCGAAAACATTAAAATAAGCATTCTTGCCATCACCAAAACTAAACCCGGATTGCAGGAAAGGAATATGCACATTGCCAACACCAGCTTTGATATAATTACTGGATTTCCATCCCGAAGCGGAATCCACATCCAACGCTACCGGTTTCATCATTACCGGCACATAAGTAAAAGATAAATTTTGCGTAGGCAGATTATATTTTAAGGTTGGTTTGGAAGAATCAACGGAAGGCGGAGCGGCATTAAAATTTATTTTTACCGCATCCCGGAGAACAGGTTTAAAAGTAGAAGTAATTTCAATCGTTTTTCTTTTAGAGCTATCCTGTGCAACAGAAGAATCGGCGAGCACTAAGCTAACCGCCAATATGATCATGATGAGAACGACTGGTTGTTTTTTTATCATCTGGTTGTGTGTTAAAGGCTGTCAGCTATCAGCTTTCAGCCATCAGGAAATGGCCATCAGCTATCAGCTATCAGCTATTAATAATTTGAACTGTATAAAAATTTATGACCTTAAACTCCGGAACAACTTTAAACTTGGCCCTTTAAACTTTAAACTATTATTGTCCTACCTTACTTTCTTTATTTTCAGCCTCGATAACTTTATCGAGTTTTTGTTGCGCCTCCGTTTTTAATTCAGGAATGCCGGCATTCTGTACAACGCTTTGAAAAGTTGCTTTGGCATTGAAATAATCTTTTTGTTTAAAGTAAATATCACCCAGCAGGATGTAAGCTTTAGTAACCCAATTACCATAAGACCCGGCTTTATTAATCACTTCAAAAGCTGCTTTTTCTGCCTCCTTCAATTTCTCCTGCTGCAAGAGACAGCTGGCAATCCCATATCGTGATTCGGCCCCATAAGAAGCTTTGTTCATACTGACCACGGATTTGAAATAGCCAATGGCGGCATCACACTGGTTATCGGTTTCTGCAGCTTTCGCCAAAGCAAAATTTGCCAATACTTTATCATCTGTGCTGCTTCCTTTTTGTTGCAACAGGTCTTTAGCATTGTCAACACCGGCGGTCCACTTTTGAAGTTGAAATTGGCTCCGTAATAGTCCGCGCATGGCTTCTAACTTATTTTCCTGGCTACCTGCAAATTCTTTAAGCTTTGTAAAATATTGTTCAGCCTTTTCATAATTCTTTATTTCAAAAAAATTCAAACGGGCTACCCGCAGCAACGATTTTTCGCCAAATTTATTAGGCACCCTGTTGGCCACTATTTCATAACCTGCCGTCGCCTTCACCATGTCTTTTTTATTATAATAGATCTCGCTTTTGTAATAATTGGCTTCCAGTGAATATTTTCCGTCAGGGAATTTGGAAAGATAATTTTCAAACCTGCCCAGGGCCGCATCAAAGCTGCCATTGCTGAATTGAACTTCGGCAGCGGCATAGGTTAATGAATCTTCCTGTGTATTAGTAATTTCTTTTCCCAGGTTTTTTGCAAAAGCCACGTATTCACTGGTTCTGCCTTCCTCTACATAAATAGTCCTGGCATTTTCCAAACCTTCTTCAGCCTCCGGCGAATTAGGATATTGTTTTAACAGAAGGTTAAGCTGGTTCAACGCCTCCTTGTTATTGTTAAGGTTATAATAGGCAATCCCCATTTTTAACAGTGCCCTTGGTTTTAATGCCTCTCCACTTACAGCTGTTACCACATTCTTTAAATAAGATACTGATTCCTGGTATTTTTCATCGGACAAATAACTATTGGCAATTTCAAGATTAGCATCAGGTACCAATGTTGATAAAGGATAAATGCGGGGTATGGATTGTAGTAATCTTATTTTCTCACTTCCACTGTTTACGCCGGCTACCAGGGCTTTTTGAAACGTAGCATAATCGGAGGAGGGCCATGAAAAACTTATTACCTGGTCATACATAGCCAGGGCTCTTTTAAAGTCTTTACTCATATAATAGCAATCTGCGCTGCGTATATAGGCATCCTGCTCCAGTGAAATTGAATTTACTTTGGGCGTTTTAACAATTTGTTCAAAAAAGCCCAGGGCCTGTTTATAATTTTCTTTTTTTAGAAAACAATAACCAAGATTATATTTGGCATTAACAGGATTTATTTCACCATTAACTGCTGGTGATTTTAAATATTCGAAATAATATTTTATGGCGTCATCAGTATTGCTCAAACGAAATGATATCTCCCCTTTCCAGAAATTTATATAAGGAAGAACGGACGCGTTGAAAGGATCGGCCAGCGCTTTATTTAATAAATCATTTGCCGATACCAGTAAACCATCATTCACCAATTCAGTGGCTCTTCCATACAATATTTTGGCATATTGCCGTTTTGCATTCTCGGAGGGAGATTGTAAACTTGCCAGCAAGGTTAACGCGTCTTTGTAATTATTGGTGTTAGCCAACACAGCTACCAATAATTCTTTTGCTTCACTATTATAAGTGGAGCCCGGATACCCGGCCAGGAAGCGTTGCAATTCAGTAAGGGCAACATCCTGGTAACCCAATTCATAAGATAACTTCGCATAATTAAAAGAAGCTACTTCACGCTGATAATCGTTGCTATTATTAGAAGTTGTAAAAAGAAACGCATTACGGGCATTTGCTTTCTGGTTTGTTTTCAGATAAGCATCTCCCAATAAATACATTGAATTCTGCGCGAGTGAATCTTCCTTTCCTCCCAACTGTTTAAAGCCATCAATGGCTTTAGCGTAATTAGAAGTCTGGTAATATGCATAGGATACTTCATACAAGTCTTCCCTACGAACTTTTTTGGAGCGATTTACATAGTCTTCCAGGTAAGGAAGCGCTTTGCCATAATTTTGCTTTTCAAAATATCCATGCCCCACCAGTTGCCTCAGGTCGAGGTCATACACCTGCCCACCCTGTTTCAGCTTATCTTCCGCATAAGTAAGGGCTTTTTCTTTCTGGTCGGTATTATAATATATGTTGGCAACATAAAAAGGAACCACTGGCGCGTATTGCTTTTCGTTTTCAACCACTTTAAAAGATGCTAATGCCTCACGGTATCTTCTTTCGTTGAAGGCAATAAATCCGTAGTAATAATTAGCGTCGATATAGTTAGGGTCCTTGGGTAACTGGCGAATAACATCAAACAACGGTTTAGCGAGTTCAAAACGCTGAAGGTTAAAATAAGCGTACGCCTGGTGAAATTTCATATCGGCAATCTCCCGGTTGCTTAGGTGTTCAACAGAAGTTTGCTCAAAATAGGAAGCAGCCTGGTAATAATCGCGCTGGCGAAAGTGGTACTCACCCAAATGAAAGCTCATCATCTCCACTCGGGCCACATTATCATCAAGGTCTATATATTCCCTGGCCTGCTCAACGGCGCTTCTTTCATTTTGTTTGAGAGCACAAACAATGGTGTAATATTTAATCTCCTGGAAATTTAGTGATTCGTTGCTGCGATCTGTCTCGCGCAAATTGAGATTAAGGTCTTTAAAGATGGGATAAGCCAGGCTATAATATTCTTTTTGATAATATTCCTTCGCTTGTTTAAAGCTTTCCAGTGGATCTGCCATGGCCCTGGTTTGCTGGGCCGTAGCTGCTAAAAAAGTAGTTGCCACCAATACTGTACAGATGATTTTTTTCATGTGTAATTTATGTCTTTTAAAAACCTCTATCTTCTGCTAAATAGCGAACGATCAATTATTTTTTAATTCTTCAATATTAACTGCTAAATAATTATTCCAATCATTGTATGGCAACTCTGATAAGATGATTATAATGAAACAACGTAGTAAAGTTTCAAATTATTTTAGCGTAAACCAAACATCGTTCCAAACACCTGTGGATAAGTGCAAGGATTAACATTTCCTTTTAAATCAAATCAAAATTCTATTTTTGAAAAAAATCTGATAATATGAGAAAATTTCTTTCTATAAATTATAGTACAAGTGCTTTTAGCATCGCAATGCTTCTCCTTCGTGTGGGATCGGGAGCGATGGCAATGTCTCACGGGTATAACAAACTGGTTCATTTTGCCGATATGAAATCCAAATTTATGAATTTCATGGGAATAGGAAGTAGCCTGTCGCTTTCCCTGGTTATATTTTCAGAATTCTTTTGCTCAATATTCCTGATTATAGGTTTGTTTTCCCGTTTAGTTGTCCTTCCACTCATCTTCAGTATGTCTGTGGCACTTTTTAAAGCTCATAACGGGGATATATTTGGCGACGGAGAAAAGACTGCATTATATTTAACATGCTTCATTGCTATATTATTGTGCGGGCCGGGCAAAGCAAGTGTTGATGGAATGACGAGGTAATGGTTAATTGTTAATGGTTAATTGTTAATTGTTAATTATAAAAAAGATTGTGGGTGGAAATCCCATAACCGATAGCTGATAGCTGAAAGCTGATAGCCATTTCCTATGTACATATCCGAAACAAAAATAAGAGTAAGGTATGCGGAGACTGACCAGATGGGTAGAGTTTATCATGGAAATTATGCCCAGTATTTTGAACAGGCGAGAACAGAAAGTATCCGGCAGTTGGGATTCACATACAAAGAAATGGAAGCAATGGATGTCATAATGCCTATAGTTGAAATAAATTGTAAATTTCTACGGCCCGCCCATTACGACGACTTGCTGACAATAAAAGTAATATTAAAAGAAATATCCCCTGATCACAGAATTGAGTTTCTACACGAAGTGTACAATGAAAAAGGAAAATTACTAACCGTAGGCAACGTGGTGCTGTTCTTTATAAACAGCAAAACCATGAAAAAAACAATTATGCCACTGGTATTTCGGGATGCCCTGCATTTGCAATTCGAAAACTATGAAAAGGAAAATGGTTTCGTCTGACTACTGTATGTCAACTCTAAAATGACGCTTTGGCTATCAGCATTCAGCTATCAGGAGGAAACTAATTCTAGCATTGTTTTCCTGATAGCTGAATGCTGATAGCCAAAATAACCGACAGTTTATGTTTGACATGACACTAGTATCGCCGAAGTAAATAATCAAACCATCAAACTTTACAACCAACTTTACACGTTGAACCTTAAACTTTAAACTATTTCAATACATCCAATACCCGCCATATTTTCCTGACCATATCGGGGGCGCTCCCATCGAAATTATTTATTATAATAGCAAATGTATATTCATTGCCATTTTTGCTTTTCACATAACCAGTATAACTTCTAACACCGTTGATAGAGCCGCTCTTCATGGTAATGCCATTGATCTCAGGAAGCGCCCGATAAAAAGCATAAAACCAGGGCTTTGACCTTGCATATTGCATTACTTTCACCAACGCGTCTGTTGTTACGCGGTTTTGTGGAGACAAGCCGCTGCCGTCCATAATATTCAGGGCTGATTTTTCAATGCCTCGCTGGCTCCAGAAATATTTTATGATGTCTACTCCTTTCTCGGTTGAACCAAAGCCTTCTTTCTCCCATGCGATCGTTTTTATTAATGCTTCTCCATAAAGATTGATACTTTTTTTAAGAAACCAGTAATTGATACTATCCAGCGGCAGGGAGGTATTTGTGTATAAAGGATTTAATTTAAAAAAAGGGGCCTTGCTTATCCAGCCTTCCTGTTTGGGAACGGCAATACCGCTGCTGTTAAGCAATTCACTAAAACTGTACACAAGAGATAAAGACGGATTGGGCAAAGAACCGGAAATAACAAATGCATTCTCACCTATGGGTATGGTGCCACGGATGTAACCGAAATTTGCGCCTGGTGGAAGATATATGAATGCGTTGTCACCGCTTCCTCTTTCAGCGGTTATTACCTCAGAAACCAGGGCTGGTTTTACTGACCCAGGTTTTATGGAAACAATTTCACAAACATCTCCTATCCTGTTTCCCGATTTAAGGGTAATATCATATTGATTTTCGCGCCAATTGATCGATGATGCACCTGCACCATAATAATTTCCGATGTCCTGCCATATCCAGCCATCAGGGACGGTGGCAGTGCTCCAGTTCTTTTGATCGCCAAATATAATCCCTTCAACTTTTTTGATCCCGGCTTTTTTTATTTCACTTACCCATCTTTGTAAAACCTGGTTTTCGTTGGTAGACTCCCAGCGCCGGCTCCCAAGTGTTGGGTCGCCGCCTCCAACGATGTGGAGGTTACCTTTCAAAACACCTTCTTCAATTTTACCATCGTAGCTTATTTCTGTTTTATACCGGTAGTCTGCCCCTAATAATTCAAATGAGGAGGTACTGGTTATCACTTTCTGGCAACTGGCAGGCACCAAACCTATTTGTGCATTCTTGTTAAATACCTGTTTACCTGTTTTACTGTCTACCACATATAAACTTATGATGGCATGTTTCAACTGTGGATCTGTTTCCAGTTTTTTCAAGGCTTCGCCTAAACGAACCGACACATCCTGGCCGGGTGAACAATAAAAAAATACCAATCCAATCAAAAAGGTCAGGAGTCGGGGCATATTATCAAAACTAAATATTTTGTTCAACACAATCACCCTTCAAGACAAAACTAATTAATCACTAATTTTACCAATTACCATCGTCATCATCATCAATCAAAAATATGAATCAAAGTTTCGTGTATGCATCTATAATAACCATCGGGGATGAATTACTGATTGGGCAAGTTATTGATACCAATAGCGCCTGGATGGCTACTGAATTAAACAAAGCAGGCGTTTGGGTGCAAAGAAGGCTGGCCATCGGAGACAAACGCGAAGACATTATAAGTGCATTAACAGAAGAAAGTAAAAATGCCGACCTTATATTAATAACCGGGGGACTAGGCCCCACGGCGGATGACATCACAAAACCCGTTATTCTGGAATTCTTTGGTGGAAAGATGATTACAGATGAAGGTGCACTGCAAAATGTACAACAAATTTTTGCCCGGTTGAACCGCCCAATGCTGACCAGTAATCTTAAACAGGCGGAAGTACCCGATACCTGTACTGTGATCCAGAATAAAAGAGGTACGGCGCCAGGTATGTGGTTTGAAAAAAATGGGAAGATTTTTGTAAGCATGCCCGGTGTTCCTCATGAAATGAAGGGAATGATGATGGATTATGTAATACCGCGGTTACCCCAATATTTCAAAATGCCCTTTATTGTTTCAAGAACGCTTTTAACATCCGGCATTGGCGAATCCTTTCTTGCCGAGCTTATAAAAGACTTTGAACAAAAATTATCCCCTGCCATTAAACTGGCTTATCTTCCTAACTATGGCATGGTGCGACTTCGGTTAACAGGGATCGGCAATGAAAAAGAGGAAATAGAAACGGCCATAGACCTGGAATTTGCCAGTTTAAAAACGCTGGTGGCGGAATTTCTTGTTACCGATAAAGACGACCCCATGCACCTGGTAGTCAGCAAACTACTAAAAGCCAAAAACATGACGCTGTCAACGGCCGAAAGTTGCACGGGCGGGTATATAGCAGCTTTATTAACTTCAGAACCCGGCGCTTCGAAATTTTTCCTGGGAAGTGTTGTCAGCTATTCAAATAGTGTAAAACATGATGTCCTGGGGGTTGCTCAACAAACGCTGGATACCGTTGGAGCAGTAAGCGAAGAAACGGTTCAGCAAATGGTAAGGGGCGCATTAGCTGTATTAAAAACAAGTGTATCCCTCGCCGTTAGCGGGATAATGGGGCCTGATGGAGGCAGCGACGAAAAACCGGTAGGACTGGTTTGGGTGGCTGTAGGCAATCACGAAAAAATCATTACTCAAAAATTCAATTTCCGCTTCGATCGTCGTCGTAATATTGAATTAACTGCTAATAACTCATTGAACCTGTTAAGAAATTTTATTCAGTCAGAAGCCTGATGCATGCATTGCAAGGCATTAGTAGGAAATAATTACCTTTGACAATTGAAAATGTTTAATTATTAATCAGTAACAACATTTACATGGCTATAGTAGACCTGGTAATGCCTAAAATGGGTGAAAGTATTATGGAAGCCACTGTTTTAAAATGGCTGAAAAATCCAGGTGACAAGGTGCAACAGGATGAACCCCTTTTAGAAATCGCTACAGATAAAGTAGATAGTGATGTTCCAAGTATTGCCGATGGAATTTTAGAGAACGTTTTCTTTGACGTGAATGATATTGTTCCCATTGGTGCCGTAATAGCCACCATAAGAACAGAAACAAAACAACCTGAAATAATTAATACAACATCTTCCCCGGCGGAAGAGGCTCGCGAATTTATCCATACCTCCGAGTATCAACCTTCAAATTCTACAGAGCGGCCGTCAAATTTCAAAGTAAATAAATTTTACTCCCCTCTTGTGATGAATATTGCCGCCAACGAAAATGTAAGCATGAGTGAGCTGGAGAATATACCGGGAACCGGGAATGAAGGAAGGGTCACCAAAAATGATATCCTTGAATTCATTGAGCAACGGAAGCAGTTTAAAACGCAAAGTTCAAAGATTAAAGTTCATAACACAGTAGAGATTGTGCAACAGGATAAGCAGGAGGTTAGTGTTGATAACAACCCTTTACCAACTGTTTATAGTGGCAATGTGGAGATCATTGAAATGGATCGTATGCGCAAACTCATTGCCGACCATATGGTGAGGAGCAAGCAAACAAGTCCGCACGTAACAAGTTTTTCCGAAGCAGATGTAACCAATATTGTTTTGTGGCGTGAAAAAGTAAAAAAAGAGTTTGAGAAAAGAGAGGGCACCCGTATTACGTTTACACCACTATTTATGGAAGCCCTGGTGCGTTGTATAAAAAAATATCCTTTGATCAACAGTTCATTGGAAGGTGATAAGATCGTTATAAAGAAAGATATTAACCTGGGAATGGCCACCGCGTTGGCCGGAGGTAATTTAATTGTGCCTGTAATACGCAATGCCGATCAATTGAACCTGGTAGGATTAGCCAGGCAGGTTAATACTTTGGCAGACAATGCCCGTAACAATAAATTAAGGCCAGAAGATATTCAGGACGGAACATTTACTTTAACCAATATTGGCACTTTTGGAAGTTTGATGGGAACCCCGATAATCAATCAGCCACAGGTAGCCATTTTAGCTGTTGGCGCTATAAAGAAACGCCCGGTTGTAGTAGAAACACCTATGGGTGATTCTATCGCCATCCGGCACATGATGTATTTGTCAATGTCTTACGACCACCGGATTATTGATGGCAGCCTGGGATCAACTTTTCTTACGGCAATGGCAAATGAATTAGAAAATTTCGATCCGAATAGGGATTATTAGTATGTGAATCCTTAATTGACAATTTGCTATCAGCTATCAGCAAATAGATACCGTTTTTGCTTTATTCTGAAGCCTTTCCATATTTCAGCGCTTGGAATGAAATTTTACTACCATTGATTTTAACCACATACAGGTTATCATATTTCGTATCTGGCAAATCTCCACGAACATTTTCTGTTTTGCTCAACGTATTTACAATATCATCCACTGTATTGCTATGCCCTACGATTAATGTATTTTGATCCAATGTTTTTAATTTTTCTATAAATGCACTGTCTGCCTTGCTGTACGTTTCAATTCTAACACCAATGGCATCACCAAGGGGTTTTACGGTGGCGATAGTGCGGATGGTATTGGTAGAAAAAATATAATGGATATGCTTATCCATTAATAGATCTTTAAGCGCCTGCGCCCTTGCAATTCCCTTCTTGGAAAGCGGAGGATTACCAGGTGTTGCCATCACTACACCGGAGGAAGCCTGTTCTTTTTCTGCATGCCTTATTATATAATAAATTTGGCTTTTTACCGTTAAAGATGTAGCTACAAGCAACAATAGTATAAGTACTCTCATAAAAATAAATTTGTGATTTGTTCGATGGCAATTTTTACTCTTCATCAATTTTTTATATATTCATAGAAATCTTGCCATATTTATTTTGCTTCCGATTGGAAATTTAACTAAAAATGGATATACATGAAAACTTTATCAGAAACCTGGTTTGCCGAAGGCTACATCGATTTTGAACTCAAACGTTATACCCTACTCGCTTATCTCCAGGAAGTGAATAAATACTTTCATCAACAGAAACTCTACCCACAATTAGCCGATCTTATCTTTCATTATAATAACCTGGTTTCTTTCCGGGAAAATAAGAAGTACCTGCAGGAAAAATTCCCAAAGCAGTTAACCGATATCAACCTTGAACAATTAGAAGTGCTGTATGAGCGCATGATATCGGATGATGAACTGATGGAAGAGTTGGAAAACATTATTAATTATTCCGCCAAAAAAATGAAGCTGGCCATTACCAGTGGCACGGAGATCTACGAATCTGTGGAAGTAAGTTTGAAAATTGCACCGGTTGGCCTTATACCCCTCGAAACCAATGAAGGATATATGTTTTTGATGAATACCCTGCAACATCAAACCTTCGTGTATTACTATCGCATTACCATGTTTGAAAAACATGATGAAAAATACCGCGGTATCAAAACTGATTTTATTGATAGCTGGCAAAAGAACCTGGTTAATACTTATGGCAGTATTAAAAGTGAACTCATACGGCAACGGCGAGGACTGCCAAACCCGGCCGTATATAGTATAGAAACAGGCGCTAATTATCCGTTTGAAGAAACTTTACTTCCTATTGCTAAAAGAAGCCTGGTGCGGTATATATCTACTTCGGCGTAAGAATCTGTTTAGCCTGCAAGCTGCGTCTGTATATTCTTATCATTTGCAGTGCCACAGCAATTATAATCAGGACCAGCCCTACATAAAAGCTGTCTCCCAGCTCTTCGTTTTCATGATAGATTAAAAACGCCAGTACAATTCCATAGATGGGTTCCAGGTTGTAGGAGAGGTTGACTGTAAAGGCCGACACTTTTTTTAATGCGCGTAAAGCAAGATAGAATGCCAGCACTGTGCAGAGCCAGCTTAGAACAATTAATCCTAACCAATCCGTTGCTGAGGGCAAAACCAAATGAAGATTGAAAAAACGCAGGTAGGCAGGCAATAATAATGTTAATACCAAAAAGCCTCCCATTAGTTCATACAGTGTTACAGTACTTGCTTCCTCTTTCTCTAATGCTTTTTTATTTAGAATAGTGAACAATGCCGCCAGCACGGCCGATACCCCCCCAAAGACGATTCCATTTTTATACCGGGTATCGAAATGAAAAATACAGTAAATTCCAGCTATGGCTAACGTTCCCAGTAATAATTCAATAATCGAACCTTTTTTTCTCAGGATAAGTGGCTCCAGCAGTGCCGAAAAAAAACCAACAGTGGAAAAGCAAACAAGGGCTATGGAAATATTTGAATATTTGATGCTTCCATAAAATGCTACCCAGTGAAGTGCCACTATGGCCCCGATGGCAAAAAGCTGCAGCAGGTTTTTAAAAGATATTTTGGGAACAGACCCACGCAAGACGAATAAAAACAGGAGCGTTATAACGGTAATCAGCAACCGGTACCAAACTATTAATGATTCATTCAGTGAAATTAATCTACCCAGAACTCCGGTGAAACCAGCAAGGAAGACTGCAAGATGAAGATCGAGGAGGGATTTTTTCACGAATGACCGTCAGGTATGAGGTATGAGGTATGAGGTTTGAGGTGTGAGCTGAAAACCTTCCACTTAAATCTTCAAATATAGTTGTAGGTGCAAATATTAAGTGTTGAATATGTTATTTAGCAAATGAATCACATTTATTGCGAACAATTTCAAACTTCCAACCTCATACCTCATACCTCATACCTCATACCTCATACCTCATACCT
>JBDSBP010000465.1:0-3153 GCA_039921525.1 Chitinophagaceae bacterium
GTTTGCAAATATGGACGTTACCATGGGATTATTTTTTTTGTAGGCAACCTTCCAAATTGGGACGACATTAAAAAATGGCTAACCTTTTTAGACCAGGAAAGTACGAATAGAAATAAATATTTGAAAGCGTATTTTGTTTACGGTAACGAAAAAAACTACAATAGAAATACAAGAGAAAATGAATTGGAGAAAATAGGAGTCGAACTGAATTTAAAAAAGATTGCGTTGACCTTTGTTCCCTCTATGACAGACACCGAAAGCGAAGTCAATTTAAATAAAATCAATCCGACTGTTGAAAACACTTTTATCATTTTTCGACACAGCACAATCATTGAAAAATATATAGGATTGAAAGCAACGACAGAAAGTTTTAGATTAATTTCAAATACTTTGGACAAAACAAAAGGTGATTATTTCAATTTACCAGAACCAGCCCATGATTGATAAAAAAGGTAGAGGAAGTTTGGTTATCAAAGATGTGATATGCTGGGAGCATGATTAATTTGTGCGTCAGATAATGCGAAACAATATTTATCATCTAAGCTATAGATGTAGTCGAATACCTCATGTCTTTTCTCACCTGAGCCGTTGCTTTTAAATCATCGGTTTGAGAAAAACTGTATTTTGAATTAAAATAGTCAAATCCGGCGTGCCTAATCGTGTTAATACAATTATAATTCGTCATGGTAGCTATTTTTTTTGGTTTATCGCTCTTTATGTGATCCTTTTCTACCATTACAAATTTCTTGCTATCATCTTTCGACGAATTCTTATCTTAGCATGCAAATTAGTATATATAATTATCGATGATCCTGCATGAATTGAAACCCAAAAAAGCTCTCAACAAAGCTTTTCTAAAAGTAAAACCTAAGAGGGTAGTTCGTAATTATCGCTGATTCATCTGCCGCTTCTAGGTTTTGGTTTACCCATTACCGAAACGGCCCACCCAGTTTGTTATCTACCCTTAAGCCAATTGCCAGGATTCTATCAGAGCTGGAGTCTGTCTGGCAGCAATTGTAAGGTACAAAATATTTAATCAGACGTGGCCGCCCGCCTCCTTTAAAATTCAACAATAAACCCGATGGAAGGCACAAATGATGCATCGTTGTTTACAATGCGTATGGGAATACCGTTGCTGCCATTGGCTTTGATGGGCTGGCCATCGGTGGTTGCAAAACCGGTATTATTTGCATTGCGTTTAAAAGTGTAGGTATCCGGTTCCGCGTTTTTGGCTCGGTACCAATTGGTGATATCCAAAAACAGGTCGATGCTGGTGTTTCTAAAATTCCATTTTTTATCTATGCGGATGTCGCTGGAATTAAAACTGCGAAGCCTCAACGTATTAAGTTTTGTGTAATCCAGGATACCTTGTCCACGGCCCAGGTAATTTAGCTGCGAGGCAGTTTCATCAAAAGGCGTGTAAGGGGCGCCTCCCTGAAAGCGGAACTTCAAACCTATCTCCCAATTACGGGGAAGTTTGTAACCCATGGTGGCACTCAGTAAATGACGGTTATCCCAACTGCTTGCCATGTAATTTTTGTTACCGCCGCTGTATTCAGACTTGTAAAACGTGTAGGAGAAAATGCCGAAAAAACGTTCTGTCAGTTTTTGTTGAGCAAACAATTCAAAGCCATACGCCCGGCCCTTGCCGTTGGTCGATACTGCTTCGTTGCCCAGCACATTAAAATCGGAACCAAGGTTAGAAAGCGAAATACCATTGCGCACAGATACTGGTACATTGTCGTAATCTTTATAAAAAATCTCTGCGGTAAAACGCACTACTTTGCTGGGTAAAAATTCAACACCTGCTACGTAGTGATCGCTTCGCAGGTAATCGCTTGCTTTATTTACCAATGATCCATTGTTATCTGCAAAGCCTAAAATAGTATAAGGAGCAATTTTAAAGTAACGTCCCACAGATGCATTGGCAGTCCACTTTTCTGACAGCACATAACTTAAAGACAAACGTGGAGAAAGGGTTTTAAAAGGATTATCGCCCTTGCTGGTGAATGAATTGATATCCGTACGTAAGCCGGCACTCACCCCGAGGCGGGAATCAAAAAAGCTGCGGCTTAGCTGCCCAAAACTGCCCAGTCGCCAAAAGTTTTTTAGCGGACTACTAAAGCTAAGGGTTTCTTCCGGCTGAATAACATTGCCGGCATCATCTTTCAGTTCTCTCCTGGTAACACTGAAAGTATTGTTGCTAAACTCCGCCAATTGCGCCGAAGCGCCGTACGCCCACTTCCAGCCATTGCGGTACTTGTTCACATCAATGCGTAGTTTATTTTCTGTTTCCTGCGATTGATAATCCAATGTTTTTTCTCCCGGCAATTTCATTTCATTATCCTCGTATTGCTGAATGTCGTTATCAAAAGTATTGCGGCTGAGGGCCACGTTTACAAACCCGTCTTTAATTAATTTTTTCAACGTAATACCTGCCGTATAGTTCCATTGGTTGATGAAAGGGTTAGAATTAAGCGTATACAATTTTTCAAGTGTAACATCTTTAGGTTTTGCAAAACTGAATTCATCAATGGCACCGAGGCCGATGAAGGAAAGCGTGGTTTTTTCATTCAGCTTGTGCGTAATCTTGGTTTGAAAATCCCAGTAATTGGGACGGATGGGAAGGTCGATAACGGAAAAAAGTAATTGGAGGTAAGAACGCCGTGCCGACACGAGAAAAGTTGTTTTCTTGTTTTTTGATAACGGACCTTCCAGTGTGGCAGAAAGATCTGTAGCACTCAGTCGCACATTACCCTGCACATTGTTGGAATTACCCGTGCGCTGCCGAAACTGGAACACCGAACTTAAGGCATTATCATATCTCGCTTCAAAAGCAGAAGAGCTGAGTTTTACATCTTCTATAAAAGATACATTTAATATGCCTTGCGGACCGCCGGAACTGCCCTGCGTTTGAAAGTGGTTGATCACCGGAATTTCAATTCCATCAAGGTAAAATACATTTTCGTTGGGTGCGCCCCCACGGATGATGATATCGTTGCGAAAGCCGCCACCACCAACACCTCCGCCTACACCGGGCAGCGACTGGATCACTTTACTGATGTCGAAGTTGCCTCCCGGGTTGCTCCTGATCTCTTCTGTTGTTAAGCGTTGCACGCTCAATGGCGACTCTATAGTAGCTGCGGCTGCTGT
>JBDSBP010000466.1:0-2466 GCA_039921525.1 Chitinophagaceae bacterium
TAGCAGCGGCCTTCTTCATTGCTTATATGATCTCAAATGCTTTCTCCGGTTATATTATAGATAAACTGGGAACGAAACTGGGCTATTCTTTATGCATGGCCTTCTGGACCACTGCGGGCCTTTTCCATGCCTTTGTTGGTTCACCGTTTCAATTTGGTGTAGCAAGGTTTTTTTTAGGCATAGGGGAGGCTGGTAACTGGCCGGCGGCGCTCAAGCTAACCAGTGAATGGTTTCCCCCGCATGAACGTTCCACCGCTTCCGGTATCTTTAATAGTGGAAGTGCACTGGGAGTAATTATCATTCCTCCTTTAGTCGCATACCTGGGAACAAAATATGGCTGGCAGTCTACATTTATCATACTTGCCATTTTTGGATATTTATGGTTGGTGGTATTCTGGTTTTTATACTATACTCCAAAGACATCAGGAAAAGATACCAAAGTAAAGATCATTCCACCACTTAAGCTTTTTAAAACCCGTTTCGTTTCTATGTTCGCAGTTTCAAAATTTTTCCTGGATCCTGTATGGTATTTTGTTACATTCTGGATTGGCAGGTACCTGGTAGATGTGCATCATTTAAGTTTGGCGCAAATAGGCTTTTATGCTATACTTCCTTTTATTATTGCTGACCTGGGCAATATTGTGGGTGGATACTTCACCCAGTTTATTATTAAAAAAGGAATGCCTATGCACAAGGCTAGGAAATTGGCCATTTGTTTATCTGCAGGTATCATGGCTGGTCCTCTTCTGCTTGCACCGTTCATCATACATTCACCCGTTTCTGCCTTGATAGTTTTTGGTATTACCGGGTTTGGCTATACTTCATATACTGCCAATTCTTTAGCCTGCCCCGCCGATATTGTTCCAGCCAGTGCAACAGCAACAGTATGGGGACTCGGGTGTATTGGGACCGGGCTCGGAGGGGCGCTTTTCAATTTCCTTTCCGGTCGTTCGTTGTCACTCGTTACCACCACTACTCATGACTATACCGCCGGTTATAATACATTATTCCTGGGATATGGTGTACTTGCAGTGATCGGCCTTTTAGTAGTATGGTTCCTTATGGGCCCGTTCATGAAAAACCAGGAATTACATGATTACGTGGAAGCGGGATAATTACTGAAATTAATATACTGCATTTAATAAAAAATAAGAATGGACATGATAAAAAATAAATGGTTTAGAGCAAGGCGGTTAACCTTCGGTTTATAATGGTGACTGTTGAATATTGTTTTTTACTTCGTTAGTGTATTCAAACCAAGCCTGGTCAGGAACATTTTGTAATGACTTAAGAAATTGTCGCACGGACGAGGCAGCTTACTTTAATAGTCGTTCATCGAAAGCCATTGTCTGATCATTAGGTGAACAGGATCCAGTCCTTTCCTGGCATCCCGAAATTCCAGATAGGAAGAACTGAAGGAGTCAGCTCAAAGTTGATTATTACTGCACCCTGTTCTTTTCATCTTCCGCCCCTGTTTTCCGTTCTCTTTTTTCTTTCAGGCCTTCCTTTCCGAAACTTCTTGTATAGGTAAGCTTGAAGGTCGGGAAGGCATATAAAAATGTAATCCCTCCTACTAAGTTTTGTTCTGGTAAATTGATATTTGCAGAAAAGTATGAGGTGTTTAAAATATTTGTTGCATTAAACAGTAAAGCGCCGCCTTTCCCGGGTAATTTTTTCTTTAACCCCACATCCAGTGAACCGGTAGGCTTGGTACGGCCCAGACCGGCCAGCATAGCCGACTGGTAAAAACCGGATAACTCTGCGGAAAAGTTCTTAGGAAGCGTAAAACGCTGGACAGCATTAGCGTTAAAATTTGCCTTCGCAAGGCTTACGGGGGTGCCTTTATATAAAGCATTTACCCGTTGCCATATGGCAGTAACATTATATTGCATGTTCCACCAGGGAGTAATGGTGAAAGGCAGCGAAAAAATAAGCGACACCGTTTTTTGATTGACAAGGTTTTGAGGCGTTACAATGACCTTATTAGTAATCGAATCTGATGCAGGCTGAAAACCAGAGATAGCTTTATCATCAAATGAGTAAGAAAGGGAGAACAGGTATTTTTTAAATGTAAAGCCTGCTTTCAGATTATCGGATACCGATGGCTGCAAAGTGGGGTTCCCGGTTACCACCAAATTGGCATTTACGTAATAGGTAAAAGGCGCAAGTGCATTAAATGTTGGGCGCGTAATGCGCCGGCTATACGAAAAATCGATGGTGCTTATTTCGGTTAGCTTATGCGTTATAAAAACGCTTGGGAAAAAGTTGCCGTAGTGCCTGTTTACAATGTTTTTTACTACCACTGTTCCAAGGTTGGAATTAGTATGCTCATACCGCAAACCTGCTTTAGCTTCCGTGGTTTTGCTGAGGGTAATATTGAACGATGCGTAAGCTGCGGTGTAATCTTCCTTTAACCTATACACAGCGGACAAAGCATCATCCTTCCTCCACTCCATTTGCTGTAAT
>JBDSBP010000467.1:0-2278 GCA_039921525.1 Chitinophagaceae bacterium
TGAAGTTAACAACAAGTAACTCAATTATAATGTCCCGCTGGAACAAATGCAGATGATGAATTAATGCTCATTGTTTATTGTCCTGCCCTGCTTTTGCTAATGCGGTGTTGCCCGCCCGTTATGTACGGCTTAGTGGCTTTGCACCATTTGACTAAATTAATAAATGTTCGCGACCAGTTTGCGTCGGTGATAGCGAATTGCCACGCTCACAGCCCGAGGCGGTTTGAACTTCGCCGATGATTCACTACGATTTGCCTGAAAGTTGAAAGCGTGTTCAGTAAAGATCAACGGTTGAAGCCGCCCAACAACTGTCGATTGTAAAACCAATGTATCGGAGTGGGTGGTCAGTTAAATTTTCTGAAAGCTTTAAACAAAAGGCCATGACATTTGGTAAATCTTTGACATTTTGCGCGGAGCAAGTCGTCAAATTTCATTTGTCACCCTGTATGAAAAAAGCTGTTTTGGACCGGCTTATATGTCCCTCAAAAAATGTAAAATCGAAACCAGTTTAACGCCCACTCACCGCCAACAGTTGCGCTTTCCAAAGCCGCTCTTCTGCCAGCGGAAACCCCGGGATCATAATGGCGGGGCAACGTTAAGGCTTTGGGCAGGTGGGGCGGCTTATTCCGTCTACCGATGACCAATGCTGAATTTATAATTAAAAGTTCATTGATCAATTTGATGTTCGGATTTATTCGTCCTGAGATGTGTCGATAAATCCGGGCAGTAAAGTGACGTAAATTCGCTTAACAATGTCTGTAAAGAAAGTAACAAAAACACGTAGAAAGTATGATGTATCATTTAAAGAAGATGTTCTTAAAATGATCTCTTCCGGTCGCCCTATTTCGGAAATATCCCAGGCGCTTGGGGTGAGTGCATCGTTGCTTCACCGGTGGTATAAATCAGCCCAATTAATTTCCGCCCCTTCAGCTACAAAGGGAGCAGTATCATCACCCGTACAACATAGCTCTTTTGCTGAAATTGAGCGCTTAAAAGTTGAGCTCCGACGCACCGAACAGGAGCGGGATATTTTAAAAAAAGCCTTGGGAATTTTCAGCCGCGGGATATAACAATCGTGTATGCTTTTGTCAATACCATCCGCTTTGATTACCCTCTTCAGCAGATCTGCGAAGTGCTGCATATCAATCGAAGTTGCTTCTATGAATGGGCCAATAAAACCACGCACCAACCTAATGCTGTAACCCTCATGATCGAACAACAAGTAATAGCTGTTTTCAACGAACATAAACGCCGTTACGGCTCCCGAAGGATCGTAGCGGAACTTGGGCATCAAAAGCTGCAGGTGAGCTCTTATAAAGTCCGCAAGTGCCTTGCCGGCAAGGGTCTCAGAGCTATCCAGCCGCGATCCTTTGTGCCCAAAACAACCAACAGCAGGCACCCCTATTTGATCAGCCCTAACCTCTTAAAACAAAGAGGTTTCCCGGTAATGATCAACCAGGTATGGGTAGGCGATATAACCTATATCCCCATGGCTGAAGGGGGCTTTCGCTTTCTGTCTGTATGGATGGATTTGTGTTCTAGAAAAATAGTAGGATGGGACCTGCAGGATCACTTGCGCGAATCGTTGGTCCTGGCTTCCCTGGTCAAGGCAAAAAGGGCTCGAAAGGTATCCCCCGGGCTCCTGATTCATTCCGACCGTGGGGGACAATATGCAGGCACTACATTCAGGCAAACGCTGCAAGGGCACCATATGATACAAAGCATGAGTGATGCCGATAATCCCTATGACAATGCACACATGGAATCTTTCTTCAGCAGGTTCAAGGCTGAGCTGATGGAGGGTGGTGCGTTTCATAATGCAGAAGATTCCCACACTGAAATTTTTGATTTCATTGAAATGTATTATAACCCTTCCAGATTACATTCTTCCATTGGGTATTTATCTCCTAACAATTATGAAATAAAATTAATTGAGCATGAAAACAAAACAAAGAAATAACAGCGCTAAGTCGCACTACAGGCCACTTCGCCGCTGCCTGTCGGCCAACCTGAGTCCGCCTGAAGATACTGTTGTCAAAGAGCTTTTATATGCTACGATGTCCGGAATTATTCCTGGCAGGTTGCACCTCTGCAGAGCCTGTTTCCGCTTCATTCCGGCATAGCAAATATAATATGAATAATAACAATTGCAACAAAAATATATACTACTGAAACCCAATGTGGATAAGTATTTCAAGAGAATCAACTGACGAAATATTTAAAGAAAAAAAGAACCAAAAAAAGAAAGAAGAAAAGGAATGGGCTATCGCCCATGAAT
>JBDSBP010000468.1:0-8646 GCA_039921525.1 Chitinophagaceae bacterium
TACTATTTTACACCGAAACCTCGTGTTTGTAGGCCTTCACTATTTCGTCGAACTGTTTTTCCCGTTCCGTCAGTTTTTGTAGCAAGATCACCTGGTTACGGGCTCTCACCAGGTTATGGTCGGGATACGTGGCGCCATAGTAGCTATCATTGTTGATATGGTCTGCAAGGAAGCGGATAGCCTGCATGTAAATCATGAATTTGCCGGCATAAATAAAATGACCGATTTCATCATTGCTTAACTCATTCCTCATTTCACCCAGGTATCCTTCCAGTATTGCCCGGAAGAATTCTTCCCTCACTTCAATTTTATCAAAATCTTTTTCTTCTTCGCTGGCGGGCGATAAATAAGTTCTTATCATATCACCTACGTCGCTAATAAAGAAACCAGGCATTAATGTATCAAGATCTATAACACAGATACCCTTATCAGCCGCATCAAATAAAACATTGCTGATTTTAGTATCGTGGTGCGTTACCCTTAATTTAAAATGCGGGTTTTTTTTGATTTTTTCGAATTGCTCAAGAATATCTTTGTGTTCCTGTATAAAACCGATAGCATCCTTTGATTGGGTAATTCGTTCCTTATTGCCCTTTTTAAGTGCCGCTTCAAATTGCTCGTATCGAAGCGAGAGGTTATGGAAACCAGGAGCGGTTATTTTAAGGCTTTCCGCAGGTAAACCGGCTAACAGCCTGGTAAATAATCCAAACTGTCGAGAAGCTTCATAAGCCTGCTGCGTATTCATAACTACATCGATGGTATGCGAGTTCCTGATAAAAGGGAAGAGCCGGAAGTATCCTTCTTCCTTGTCATACACCATTTCCTGGTGATTAACGGTTTGTATAGGCACCGTAAATAAATAGTCTGGATGATGCTTTTTAAAGTATTCGGCAATGGTATGGATATTAAAAGCAATGTCGAGCGGTTGTACAAACACCTTGTTGTTAATACGTTGCAAAATATAATCATTATGCAAATTGGTGATCCGCCAGGTATGGTTGATCAGGCCGCTTCCATAAACTTTAATATGGTATTGGTCAGGGTCAAGACCAAATTCTGCTAGAATCCTTTTCGTCATTTGGCAGGGTATAAAGGTTTAAAATTGCTTCATTCATTATCAAACATAACCAAACAAATGCTAATTAAAGCCCGCAATCGTTTGCGGATTTTTTTGTTTCGGTATTTGCAGTCGATTATCGGCATTGATAAATGAATAGAGATATTGTCAATTAAAAGGAATCATTTATATTTAGTACGTCTAAGTTGGGAAATTGGAAACTGTAATTTTAAACGAAAACCGTATTTTCAAAGTATGCTACGTAACTCTATATTATTTTTCAGCATTTGCTGCCTGGCATGTCAACCAGTAGTATCGCAGCAGAAAATCGAAAATATAATTATCATTACCACCGATGGCTTAAGGTGGCAGGAGGTTTTTAAAGGTATGGATACGACGATTGCAAACTTAAAACAATATAACGAGGGAGATAGTGCGTATATCTTTAAAAAATATGGAGCTGCCGATGCTACCGAAAGCAGGAAAAAAATCTTTCCTTTCCTTTGGGGCACCATTGCTCAGAAAGGACAGTTATATGGTAACAGAACGTACAATAACAAAGTAGATAATGCAAACCAGTACTGGTTTTCGTACCCGGGATACAACGAAATATTTACGGGGAACCCCGATCCAAAGATCAACTCAAACAACTACCCGCCCAATCCTAACACCACTGTCCTGGAATTTTTAAATAAGCAACCGTTTTATAAAGGCAAGGTAGCGGCTTTTGGCGCATGGGAAGCCTTCAACAGGATCCTCAACGAACAACGAAGCGGTTTTCCTGTGATTGCAGCTTTCGATAATACCGGCGGCGCCTCCCCGTCAATGCAGGAAAAGCTTATCAATAAAATGCGCAGCGATTCCTATAAACCCTGGGATGAAGGGGAGTGCCTGGATGTTTTTACGCATTATGCCGCCATGGAATATCTTACCGCGAAAAAACCACGTGTATTGTATGTAGCTTATGGCGAAACGGATGAATGGGCACATGCGGGTAAATACAAAAGCTACCTCGACGCTGCCCACCAGTTTGATCAGTGGCTGCAGGCCATTTGGAGTTACCTTCAACAGGATGCTCAATATAAAGATAAGACCGCCCTTTTTGTAACCGTTGATCATGGCCGGGGAGATGCCGATAAAAAACAATGGACCAGTCATGGTGAATCAATTCCCGATGCGCATGAAATCTGGTTTGGAGTGATGGGACCCGGTATAACACAGAAAGGGGAAATCAAAACAGCCGGCCAGATTTATCAAAAACAATTCGCCCAAACGATAGCGACTTTAGTAGGGTTAACCTTCACCGCTGATCATCCCATTGCAGAAGGGGTGAGCGAACTGGGGAAATAGGTGTGAAGTGTGAGGTGTGAGTTTGGCTATCAGCCGTCAGCTATCGGCTATCAGCTTGGTCACCAGGTGGCTCCGATGTAAAAATGTAAATAACTTAACTTGAAGTTATATAGAAGTCTCTCATCAATTTAAAATTCAAACGTCGGGTGAGATAACTTTAAAAAGCAGCAACATTAACTCCTTAATTATTACCAACTTGGGTTAAGTTATATAGTAGTATGGGAGGAAACGCCGAAGCGGTGATATGAATATAGAAAAGCAACATATTTTGAACAAAACTCCGAAGGAGTGATAATTTTCTAAAGCACTATTTGGCTTATGCCACCCCCTTGGCGGTTTTCACCTCACACCTCATACCTCACACCTTGCTCTGCTGTCACACCTGGTGCACTTCCAATTTAGGTTCTAATATAATTTTATGAAAGGTGTTTGAACAACTGTCCGTTTTTTTGTCTAACAGCTCTAGTAAAATCTCGGCTGCTTTTTGCCCTTGCTGGTAGGGGAACTGCTCCACGGATGCAAGCGGTGGGTTTTCCATATAATGACAGATGGGAAGGTTGGCAAAACTTACAAAACAAATATCCTGGTTGATTTTGATCTTTTCTTTTTGCGCAAACTGGATGGCATCGAGGGCCACATAATCATTAAAGGTAATAACCGCCGTGGGCCGTCTTTTCAACTTGAGCAGGGCCTGCATTGCTGAATGCGTGCTCTTTGCAGTAAGATCTGTAGAAAAGATGTACTTGAGATCAATCTTTATTTTATTTTTTTTAAGGGCCTCCATGTAACCTTCCAGCCGTTCGTGTGTAGCCACCATCGTTTGCGGACCATTGATAAGTCCGATATTCCTGTGTCCTCTTTTAACCAGGAAATTGATGGCTTCCATCATGCCGTTTTCCATTTTACAAACCACGTAATGTATATCTTTCATTTTTGGTATCCTGTCAAAAAAAACCACCGGGATGTTATAATCCTTCAGCATATCAAAATGACTATAGTTGCTGGTGTTTTTTGAAACAGATATCAACATCCCATCCACCCGGTGATTCTTCATGGTTTCGATGATCTGTTTTTCCCTTTCTTCTTCATCATGCGATTGTCCTAAGAGTACATTGTAATTTTTGGTATTGGCGAAATCTTCAATACCACTGATAGCTGAAGAAAAGAAGTACTCGGAAAGATGGGGAAGAATAACGCCTATGGTGAAGGTTTTGCGTTGCTTGAAAAAAATGGCCGTTTGATTAGGTTCATATTTCAATTCCTTGGCAAGCTGCTGTACCCGCATCTTTGTTCTCAAACCAATACTGTGATGGTCATGTAATGCCCGCGAAACTGTAGAGACGGAAATACTTAGTCGCTTCGCAATTTCCTTTATGGTAGGTAATGGTTTTTCCATATAATCAAAGTTATACGATAGTAAGAAGACAGTTCAAAGTTTAAGTTTTAAAGTTTAAAGTTGACCTAATATGGAAGACAGTTCAAAGTTTAAGTTTTAAAGTCTAAAGTTGATTGCCGACCCCCGAATAACTTTAAACTTTGTACGTTAAACCTTTAAACTGATTTTTCCGCAACCGTTTGTTTGTTCCTTTTTCGATCTAATCCTGTAGTTTAGCCATATTAAACCAATTGTTAATTTTAAGATATGTTTAAAAAAGAGATTTTTTGTGCACTTTTTACCCTGATTGCTGTACAATTAACGGCGCAGGTTAGCATTATACCTGTACCTGTAGAAGTGAAAATGCCGGCAAGAGCAGGCTTTTTTCCGCTGAGTTCTAAAACAGCCATTATCCTTGAAGGATCTGGTATGGAGAACTCGGTTGATTTTTTAAATGCTTACCTCAAGGAAGTGTATGGCTTTACTTTAAAGACATCAAAAAACCAGTCTGGTGAAGGCATACACTTGAATTTTGAAAGAATGGACAACAAAATCCCGGGTGCCTATACATTAGATGTAAAAAAGACAGGCATTTTTATTTCCGGCGACAATGAAAATGGTGTTTTTTATGGCATTCAAACCCTTATACAACTTTTGCCCGTTGAGAAATCCACTTCATTCAAAATACCTTTTACAAGAATTACCGATTACCCTCGTTTTGCTTACCGCGGATTAATGCTGGATGTTGGCAGGCATTTCTTTCCCGTAGCTTTCGTCAAAAAATATATCGATTATATAGCCCTGCATAAAATGAACTATTTCCATTGGCATCTGACCGAAGACCAGGGTTGGCGTTTTCCCGTGCCTAAATATCCGCTGCTGACTACGGTAGGAGGATTCAGAGACGGAACTATTATAGGCAGGTATCCTGGAAAAGGCAATGATAACCTGCATTATGGCGGATTCTATACACGGGATGAAATCAAGGATATTGTTGCGTATGCTGCTAAACGTTATATAACGGTAATACCGGAAATTGAAATGCCTGGTCATTCTTCTGCAGCATTAACAGCGTATCCTAATTTAGGCTGCACCGGCGGTCCCTATAAAGTGCAGCAGACATGGGGTGTTTTCGACGATGTTTTCTGCGCCGGCAACGATTCTGTATTTACTCTTTTGCAGGATGTGATCGACGAGGTGGTAACCCTTTTCCCAGCCAAATATATCCATATTGGTGGTGATGAATCGCCTAAAACAAGATGGAAAACCTGCCCCAAATGTCAGAAACGCATTAAAGATAATAACCTCAAAGATGAACATGAACTGCAGAGTTATTTTATCCAGCGCATGGAAAAATACATAAACAGCAAAGGCAAAACTATTATCGGCTGGGATGAGATCCTGGAAGGCGGTCTTGCCCCCAATGCCCTGGTGATGAGCTGGCGCGGAGAAAAAGGAGGCATAGAAGCAGCTAAACAAAACCATGATGTGATTATGACTCCTGGAAGCCATGTTTACCTGGATCATGCCCAGAGTAAAAAGGAAGATTCCGTTACCATAGGAGGTTTCCTGCCAATACAAACCGTTTATAGGTATGAGCCTGTACCGAAAGAATTAAATGCCGAAGAGGGGAAACATGTATTGGGCGCCCAGGGCAACGTTTGGACGGAATATATGGGCAGTCCCGCAAAAGTGGAATATATGATCTTCCCGCGCGTGAGCGCGCTTAGTGAAGTTTTGTGGAGCCCAGCTGACAAGAGAAATTATGGCGATTTCGAAAAAAGATTGTCAACACAGGTGAAAAGGTATGACCTCTGGAAAGCAAATTACAGTAAAGCGTACCTGGAAAAATAGTTTACGGTTTAAGGTTCAACGTTTAATGTTGGTTTGGAAGTTTGATTTTAAAAGTTGTAAAGTTCTCAGGTGCTATGTTATGAAAATGAAATTTCTATTGCCGGCATTCATTCTTGCTGTTTTCAGTATTTCATGGTTACACCATAATACTCACTGGAAAATTCAAAAAAAACCTGATACGGCCAGGGTACAAATAACAGTACCTGTTGGTGGGAACACGTTTTCTTCCAGCAATACTAACGGAGCCAGGAATATCGGTAAAGAGGGGATCACTAAGTGGACCGACGAAAAAATGAACTTTACCACTTACGTGCGGATTAATCAGCCAGGCACACTTAAATTATCCCTAAACCTGAAAGTGCCTGATGGTAAAAGCCGGCTGAAAATTTCGGTCCAGGGAATTTCAAAAGAAATAAATGTGGAAGGAAATTCGCGGGCAGATTATTATGTGGGTGAATGGACCCTGAAAGATACCGGGTACATTGCCTGCAATATTACAGGTATTAACAGATCAGGTAGCGTGTTTGCGGATGTTAACAGCATCATCATGGATGGTTCGTCTATTAATGAAAGAACGGCTTACGTAAAAGATAATGAGGGCAATTTCTTTTATTGGGGAAGAAGAGGGCCTTCTGTTCATCTCGGTTATACCTTGCCAACAGATATCCAGGCTGAATGGTTTTATAATGAAGTTACCGTGCCGTTGAGGCAGGATGTGATAGGCTCTTATTTTATGGCAGATGGATTTGCGGAAGGATACTTCGGCTTCCAGGTGAATTCATCCTCAGAAAGACGAATCCTGTTTTCCGTATGGAGCCCATTTAAAACGGATAATCCCCAACAGATACCGAAAGAGCAGAAAATTCAGCTGCTCAAAAAAGGGGAAGATGTTCATGCCGGCGAATTTGGTAATGAAGGTTCGGGTGGTCAAAGTTATTTAAGGTACGTATGGAAGGCACGCACTACTTACCGGTTCCTCCTGCATGGCAAACCAGAGGATTCGACGCATACGGTATTCACGGCTTATTTTTACGCGCCGGAAGCTAATAAATGGTTGCTGATAGCCAGTTTCAAAAGGCCTAAAACAAATACCTACCTGAAAAGGCTTCATTCTTTCCTTGAAAATTTTTCACCTGAGCAGGGTAATATCGAACGATCCGTTTTATTTAACAATCAATGGGTACGCGACTCTAAAGGCCAATGGATGGAATTGAATAAAGCCCGATTCACCGGTGACAATACTGCAGTCAAAGGTTACCGCATGGATTATGGCGGTGGTATAAATAATAACGCCTTTTACCTTCGTAACTGCGGGTTCTTCAAAGATTATACCCCACTTAACAGCAGTTATGAAAGACAATTATCAGGCGAACAACCTATGATAAATTTGGAATCATTAGAAAAATCTGAGGTGCGGGTCTTAGCCAAGTGATTTTAAGGCAGCCAACAAAAAAGAAGGCATAACTGTGAGGTTTTCAATACCTCACAGGTCCGCAATACAGGTAGATTCCTCATTCAACATCTTTAAGGTTTTTGAAACCTCAAAGGTCGAACCTCCTCTAGGTTTTTGATCAACCCCTTTAAATCTATTTCCCCAGAGGGCCATCACTCACCTTAAACCCGCTTCTCCAAACCGATACAATGCTTTGCGACAATTTCATATTCTCCAATGGGTTGCCGCTTAAAATAATAAAATCAGCTTTTTTCCCGACACTAAGGCTGCCGTAATCATGATCAATTTTCAACACCTGGGCACCGTTTCGGGTAGCGCAGGTGATTGCTTCAAGTGATGAAAGCCCGGCTTCCAACATCAGTTGCAGTTCAAGATGTTCAGAAAAACCCTGGGCTCTCACCGGTTGGGCTCCCGAGTCAGTACCCATGGCTACTTTGATACCGGCCTTAAATATTTTATTCAGGTTCTGAACAGCCATTCGAAAATCAGCCATCTTCTTTTCCCTGGCAGGATCATTTTGCAAACGCTTTATATAAGATTCACTTTTTAATGTATCCAACAAACCTGGCTCAATGGATGCCTGGAAGAATGGATCATTTAGCCAGGCAGGCTTACCGGCATATATAAAATTGTATTCATCCAATGAAAGCGTAGGGATATAAATAACGTTTTTAGACTTCATGGCTTTGAGCAGGTCGTCGTCGATCTCTTTGTCGCGAATACTGTGCGCGATAATATCTAATCCCGCTGCCACCAATTTGCGGGCATCCTCCAGGTAATAAACATGTGCTGCCACCCGTATTCCATTCTTATGTGCTTCGTTGATGATGGCTGTGTAAATTTCAGGTTGCATCTTGGGAGAACCTCCGCCGAAATCATCTACCCATATTTTTAATACATCCGGTTTAAGGGGAACGAGTTGCTGTACCATTTTTACTGCTTCTCCAGCAGTTTGGGGCCTTAACACCTGGTCAATCATGCTGGAGGGCGGTCCTCCTCCCAAAGCGCCAAAACCATGAATGGCAGTGAATATGGTGGCGCCTGGCAATAGTCCCTGCCTGGAAGAATCGCGCATTCCTGCTATCATGTCATGGTCCGATCCCATGGACAAAACCTGTGTTACCCCAAAATCTTCGTATTTTTTTAACTGTCGTAAAATATTTTCTTCCGAATAATTGCCGGCACTCGATACGGGGCCCTTTAATAATCCGAGGTGTGCATGTGAATTGATCAGTCCCGGGATCATTGTTTTGCCCGACATATTAACCATCTTCGCGTCTGTGGGAAATTTATTGCTGCCATGAAGATAAATGGCCCAAATGCGATCTGCCTTTATAACCATATCAACATTCTTGCCCGGTAATTTACCATTGCCATCAATCAGGCGGATATCACTTATCACGGTGGTTTGCGCAAAGGAAGCCTGTTGAACCATTAGTAGCGCTATCCAGGTAATAATAGATGCAGTTTTCATAGTGAGTATTTAAATGTGAGATTAGGTATCGGCTATCGGCTATCGGCTATCGGCAGAAACACTTAGCACTTGACTGGTCTCAA
>JBDSBP010000469.1:0-2830 GCA_039921525.1 Chitinophagaceae bacterium
TATTCGCCACGTACGCCCTACATATCTTTATCTTGAATACGATTAAGTAATGGTTGATTTTAAGCCTCCCCTGGTTTGATATTCTGATTAAGGCGAAACAAGTTGTTTGGGTCATATTTTCTTTTCAAAGCCGCTAATCGTGGATAGCTCGCGCCATATGCTTCTTTTACCCGTTCATCTCCTTCCACTCCCAGAGTATTTACATATACCTTATGGCTTGAATAAGGTTGTATGGCTTCCCAAAAATTACGGGTCCAACTTATATTTCTTTCATCTTCTTGCCTGTCAATCCAGTTGGAAGCAATAACCAGGTCAAATTGAGAGAGTCGATGCGGAAACGCAGTTCCCCCTTCAGGTTCACGGCTTGACGCTCCGCCATAATACTCGAGTAAAACTAACGATAAGGGAGAGGGCATAGCATCCGCATAAGAAAAGATAACATCAATTGACTCATCAGATAGTTCTTCCATGAAGTTGGATTTCCAGTAATACCGATTACCATGAGGAGCGGCGGCATCAAGCAGGGTTTGCATTTGAATATAGGGTATAGGTCCAATCAAATCTGCAACAGGCGTTCCGAACTCACGAAGAGGTTTAAGAACAGCTTCTCCCTGCTCCAGGTCCCCGGCATAACATCCTACGAAGGCTACTACGGGTATGCCATCAGGCGATGTCATCAAACCAGTGTATAGAGTCAGTTCTTCCGGAGCTGTTTTCATAAACTCGCGGTAAAACTTAATGATTTCTTTAGCTTTATCCCTTGGATGAATAATCATCCCTCCTAAAACTGTATTTACTTTGTGTAACCGGAACTTCATGGATGTTACTACGCCAAAATTTCCACCGCCACCACGAATGCCCCAAAACAATTCCTGGTTCTCGTTGGCACTGGTTTTCAAAAGAATTCCTTCCGCAGTTACAACGTCTGCCCCTATAAGATTGTCACAACTTAGCCCATGCTTGCGAACCAGCCATCCTACACCGCCACCCAGGGTGAGGCCAGCCACCCCGGTAGGTGAAATTATTCCACCGGTAGTAGCCAGTCCATGTTGTTGAGAGGCCGCATCGAACTCAGCCCAGGTAGCTCCTGTTTCTACATCGGCAATCTGTTGTTCAGGGTAGACCTTTATTGACTTCATGAGTGACAAGTCAACCATGATGCCGGCATCACAAACTGCATTACCCGAAATATTATGCCCTCCACCTCTTACCGACAGTAAAAGGTTTTGATCCCGGCCAAAATTCACAGCATGGATAACATCCTCCGAATTTTTGCAGCGTACAATCAATGCCGGTCGCCTGTCAATCATGCCGTTCCAAATCTTCCGCGTCTCATCATATGTTTGGTCACCAGGGAGAATTAAGTCCCCGGTTAGCTTTTTTTTGAAATCAGTTACTACTTGTTGGTCGATTTTACCGGCTTGGGTGATAGTGATGGCTTCCATTTTTAAATGTTTAAATTTTTTAAATGATTCTCATTGATTGTTAAAAACCTAATTTTATTATTGAGAAGAGTCAACTTTTTTCAGCGAACAATTTGTATTATAGTAATAAGGCGAATGATGCGAAAAGATTATTGTTGACCAGTAGCGGGTTATCATTGCTTTTTATAAATTTTTTATTTTGTCAATGAAACGGCACTCGTTGAAGTATATATACTGGTATCAATATTTTCTTCAATGGAGCCGCGCAATTGAACTATAATGCAATTGATATAGAGTAATGGATTAAAGAACTTGCAAATCAAATCAACGTTAACGTCAATCCCAAATGACATTACATTGGGAAGGTGCAAAAAGATTGAGGTAAGATGTTGCCGGCGAATAAACCTAATTCATGGTATCTAAAAATACTGCCTAACAAGAATGAGGTATAATGTACAGCTTTTATATGTAATCTGCAAGCGAAACAAAAATTAAAGATTTTGATTCTTTCATAACAAATTATTAATTGGGAATCTTTCTGATGCATCATAAAGCCAATACATTTTATGAAGAGTTCATATGGTCAGGCCAACAGGGTTGAAGATGTTAGTCAGTCTGCCTTAAAAGGAATAGAATTATTAAAAAAGTATAATAATTATGTAAAAATTCCTGCGATATTAAAGCTACTGTTAGGACACTTCTTATTTTAAATTAAACATAGTCATCCAGGGTAAAGATCCCTGAAAAATGAGGATAAGGGCGAAATATTCGTGTAATAAAAGAAAAGATGTGGCCTAACCGTAATGTTACTTTCGGTTCAAAAGTGATCAATCCGTTCGCTGTTCTGTTTAATAATATCGACATGCTTTTATTGGCTCCATCAACTATTGCCAGGTCATTTTTTCCATCGTCATCCAGGTCTCCAATATCAAGATTCAGATAATTCGATATCTGGAGCTTCAATATAATTTTTTCTGCAAAAAAAATTTTGCCATTAGAACTGGTGTTTTTAAAAATTAAGAGGGAATGAGAACAAGCCTGGATAAACGACACATCCAACCTGCCGTCTCCGTCAAGATCGCTGACTGCCAAATTGGATAAACAGGAAGTGGTAATTTTGATGGCTGTGTCAAAAGAGATGTTATAAAATAAGTTTCTTTACCTTGCTGCACTGGTTGGTAATCTTTTATTTTCGCCCTGCTTACCACAACATATTTGTATCCCTGCCGGGTTAAAGTTTCCAGATTTTTTTCGGTAGCAATACCTGCATCCATTACCACTATTGGCTTTGCTGTGGCACTGGTATTGTGGCTTAATTTTTCTATGAGTGTTTTAATGTCAGATGTATCGGTATAGTTTCCTTCGTGGATAGCCGAATATTTGACGAAGCCTTCTATGTTAATGAC
>JBDSBP010000470.1:0-2550 GCA_039921525.1 Chitinophagaceae bacterium
AAAAACAATCGTTCGGCAAGATTACAGCCAAGAAAACTCGAAAAAGTGAGCTCATCATATAAAATATTTATTTAATATGATGAGCTCACTTTTGAAAAACAACCTGTTTTCTTGCTGACACTATATATGGAAATGATGAAAATAAAAGGATGATCCTTGAAGTATTCGAATATCATAATAAGCAGATAAAGGATTTAGTGGGACATGAATACGCTCCCGCAACATTAAAACGAGACAAAACTTCTATCGGACATGCCCGATCATTTATCCAATGGAAGTATGGAATAGCAGACATTGACATCAAGAAATTGGATTACGAGTTTATTTCCGAATATGCATTTTGGTTTAAAAGTATTAGGCGCTGTAACCATAACACTACCATGAAATATTTAGGCAATTTTAAAAAAAATTGTTCTTCGATGCGTGCGAAATGGATGGTTGCCTCGCGATCCTATTTGCGATTTTAAAATGACAAAAAAAGATGTTGTAAGAACAGCGTTAACACAAACAGAAGTGACAGCATTGTATACACCGGTCCATGGTATGTCTTGTCCTGAAATAGCTTGTCATTTAAAAAGCAAAATTCAGGATGAAACAATTAAAACTTAAAAAGAAAAAAATTGCGTCAAAGAGTCGAGATCCTTATAAACGCCGGGATGTCTCTGAAATAATGAAAATTGTTCAGGAAGTACAATCCGGAATGATTGGTATAAGAGCTGCCTGCAAAAAGTATGGATTATGCAGGACGACATTAAGGCTTTGGATTACTCGTTTATCTGTTCGTAACTTGGGCGATGAATTATCCAATCAACTCCTTTCCAGCATGACGGGAGATCAGAAAAATAAGGCTCTGGACAAGAAAGTAAAAGAACTTACAAAGGCTTTAGAATTAGCCAGGTTAAAAGTCGACAGTTTAGAAACAATGATCAAGGTCGCTGAGGAGGATCTTCATATAAAGATCAGAAAAAAGCGTGGTACCAAACAGTCAAAAGAATGAGGCAAAGTCATCCCAATGAAAGCCTGGAAAGGCTTTGCACACTGTTTGGTGTTACAAGACAAGCGTTTTACGAAGCGCAGCAATATGATAGCAGAACAAGCATTGCACACATGATCGTGCTAACCCTGGTCAACGAATTACGGGAGGATATACCCATACTGGGAACCAGGAAACTGATATTTATGCTTGCTCCCGAACTGAAAAAGCATGGTATTAAAATGGGCCGTGATCAGCTATTTGATCTGTTACGCTTCCATGGATTATTAATACGCCGGCGCACGAGAATGGTCAAAACAACCAACTCACATCACTGGTTAAAAAAATATCCGAATCTTACTATAGGCCTCAGCTTGTCAGCAGGTAATCAGCTTTGGGTTAGTGATATAACTTATATCAGAACATTACAAGGATTTAATTACCTGAGCCTGATCACAGATGCTTATTCAAGGAGGATAATGGGTTATGCGCTATGTGAGACGCTGGAGGCTATAGGTCCCACAGAAGCGCTTGTAATGGCCGTAAAAGAAAGAAAAGGGATTTGCACATTTATTCTCATTCATCATTCAGATCGTGGAGTTCAATATTGTTGCCATGAATACGTCCAGATCCTGGAAAAAGAAAACATTGCTATTAGCATGACGCAGACTGGCAGCCCTTATGAAAACGCCCTGGCAGAGCGGGCTAACGGCACAGTTAAAAATGATTTCTTTCCTAAAAAAGTGTATCAAAATCACAAAGAAGCTAAGAAAGCCATTGAAAAAATTATACAGATTTATAACCAGAAACGGCCACATGCCAGCGTAGATTATCTTACTCCTGATGAGGCTCATTTAAAGGAAGGCACTCTGAAGAAACGATGGAAACATTATTACAAACCGAAAAAACAAAAGCAAATGCAGGACGAAGGATAGTTTTTAATAAATAAAAGGAAAATAATGACATTAATAACTATCATGCATGTACGCTGATTACATTAATTTCAAAGAGCTAATCTATGCTTATGACGTCCGGAAATATTCCTGACAGGTTGCTCCTCAGCAGAGCCTGCTTCCGCTTCTTTCCGGCAAAACAAATGTATGCTAAATCAAATGAATTATTCAAAATAAATAATCATTGAAACGCAATGTGGATAAGTATTTCAAGTGAACTATCGATTAAAAATTAAAGAAAAAAAGAACCAAAAAAAGAAAGAAGAAAAGCAATGGGCTATCGCCCATGAATCTATTTGATTAGGTTTTTTTGAGGCATGGCATCAATGCATATATACTGCAATAACAACAATACATTCTAAACATTATTTTCATTGATATGAAAGTATTGCTTAATTTACTTCTAAATCACTGTAAAGTTATTCCAGGATTACTCCAAATCCAGTGTAAAGCAAAAGCAGGATTATCATCAAAAACTGTAAGGTTTTTTCAGGACGAGACAATAGGTGTATACACCGGAGCATGGTAACCCCCCATTCCGTTTTATGGTAACCCCTCATTCCGGGGATGGTAACCCCACCTGCAAAGCTGCCTGCTGATGTATCATTCTGCGATCTTTTGAAG
>JBDSBP010000471.1:0-5857 GCA_039921525.1 Chitinophagaceae bacterium
AAAATCTTTGGTGCGGATGATATCACCGCTTACACCAAATTCAATGCCCTTGTTTTCTATCTGACCAAGGTTCTGGGTGGTGCTGCCAAATCCCGTGGTTGAGGGCAATGGTACATTAAAGAGTAAGCCGGATGTATGTTTTGAATAGGCATCGGCAGTGAATTGCAGGCGGCTATTTAAAACTTCTACGTCAAGGCCCAGATTGTATTGATCGGTGGTTTCCCAGGTTAAGTTGTTTACAGGTATGCTTCCGGAACGTATGCCAGGATCTCCGCCGTAATTAGCACCTGTTACATAGGTACCCTGCCATAAATAATTGCCAATACTTTGGTTCCCGGTTTTTCCGGCACTCGCTCGTAATTTTAAATTTTGTACGAAGGTTACATCTTTAAAGAAAGGCTCTTCCGAAATTCTCCAGCCAACAGAAGCGGCGGGAAATAATGCGTATTTATTATTTTCACCAAAACGCGATGAACCATCCCTTCGCATGTTAAAACTAACAAGATACCTATCATTTAATGCGTAATTAATTCTTCCAAAGATCGACGAAATTCCCCATGCAGATTTGTAACTGTAAACCTGGTCTCTTTGAGCACTTGAATTTAATGTAGTGATAATATCAGTGGAACCAAGACTTCCTGCTTCACTAACATTGTAACTCCTGCTTTCCTGGGCACTGTATCCTAACAGGGCTGTGAGGGTATGTATCTTGTTAAAAACATTTGTATAGGTAAGCGTATTTTCATTGAGCCAGCTCGTATTCTCCGCTACCGTTGCTGATGCCGGGCGATTGGTTCCACCCAATAAATAAGAAGGTGTAAATTTTTCTCCGTTCTCGACGTAGTAATCTACAGCCATGTTAATTCTAAATGTAAGATGTTTGATGATATCGTATTCTAAATATGTACTCCCTAAAAGTTTGGTTGCGTACCTGGTGTTAGTGGCATCAAGGGCCTGTCCGACCGGATTGGATCTTTCACGAACAGAATAAGTTCCATCTGCTTTATACACCGGTTCATAGGGTTTTCGCCGCATGGCATTTCCCAGTACCGAGTTAGCGTCATCTCCTTCTGTTATAGCTTTCCAGTTTTGCCTGCTAACATTTACTGAAGCACCAATTCTTGTTTTTTCTGAAGCCTTTAAATCAAAGTTGAAAGACCCATTCAATCTTTTATATCCCGAATTTATTATCACTCCATCCTGGTCAAACTGGTTTAAGGCGAAAGCAAACTTCAGGTCTTTCTGTCCGCCCCTGATAGAAAGATCCGCGTTGTGAACAGCTGCGGTCCTGAATATTTCTTCCTGCCAATCTGTTTTATAGCCCGCTAAATAATCCAGCGAATCAATAGGCCTTATATAATTTGTTGCTGTATTTACACGATTGTAATTAGCAATTCCTTTCAATATATATTGATAATATTGTTGTGCATTCATCATAGGTATTCTATGAGCAACCTCCTGTATCCCGGTATAGCCGCTACCTTCATATACGGGCTTTCCACCTGTACCTCTTTTTGTGGTGATTATGATCACACCATTTGCAGCCCTTGCACCATAGATTGCCGACGCAGAAGCATCTTTAAGCACTTCCAAAGAGGCGATATCATTAGGATTAAAAGATGTTATATTACCTGTAGGTACTCCGTCAATAACATACAAAGGATCATTACCGGAATTAAGCGAAGTGTTTCCCCTGATGTTTACCGTAACTCCACCACCTGGTGTTCCTGAATTGGTGATGACCTGCACTCCCGGTGCACGGCCGTTTAATAGGGAAGCTACACTGGCAATGGGTAAATTTTTAAATTCATCCGGTTTTACCTGGCTGATTGCTCCGGTTAGATCCTTCTTCTTTTGAGTTCCATATCCAACTACTATAACCTGGTCCAATGAACTATAACCTGCTACTAATATAACATCAATTGTTTTGCGGTTGCTGACATTTATATTCTGAACATTGTACCCCACAGAAGTAAAAACAAGTGTAGCATTTCCTGGTGCGTCAATTACATATTTGCCATCAGCATCGGTACTTGTTGCCATGTTAGATCCCTGTACGCTTACGGAAACACCTGATACAACTCCGCTGGCATCCGAGACCTTTCCGTTAATCTTCGTTGTTTGTGCATATAACTGTGATGGCATCATTCCTAAAAGAAAAATACTGATAATTAAAAAGCTCCCGAACCATTTTATGTTACTTAAGTAACTATTTACTTCTATCATAACTTAAGAATTATTAATTGTTAAAACGTCGTTACCTGCTGTTTTTTTTGAGAAATTTTTTTGAAAAAAGAATATGTGTTTAACAATCACGGTGGACTTCCTTGAGGATAAATTTTCATGGCAATTAACTTTGGTTAAAAAATACGATAATCGTTAAATGATGTTGTAAATATATTTTATTAGGATTCGCGAGACTAGTAAAAAATCAGCAAAGTATAATGCTGGATTGTCTGTCGGCTATGAGGGTTTGACCTAACCTAAAAAGAGAGTTCGACCTGTGAGGTCTTGGAGACCTCCCAGGTCTGAAAGACGGGTAGATCAATTATTCACGACCCTTTAGGTCTTTAAGACCTCAAAGGTCGAACCCTCTTTTCAGGTTGTAGCTTTTGAACAAATCCTTAACAGGAAATCTACCCAAATGTACGTTCCTGTAACAGGCCCGGTATAATATTAAAGAGGCAAATCCTAGTGTTATATTTGCTTCAACCAAATTTTATTCTCTTTTTCTGTAAAAAGATAACTTTGTATCTTAAACGTTACCGATGAAACCAGTGTTAATGAGGCATATTGAAACCACGAATGAATCGTTTAAGGCGTGGAGGAATGGGAATCCTTATCTTCATAACCCCTGGCATTATCATCCGGAGGTGGAGATAACGTTTATTACCAGGGGTGAAGGCATCCTGTTTATTGGTGACAAAATTTTAAACTATAAGCAGAACGAGGTTATCATGATTGGCTCCAACCTTCCTCATGAGTGGCGAAGCGACATTAACCAGGAAAAAGATTATTATTCCGAGTGCATTGCCGTGCACTTTAATAAATATTTTCCGGGCGAGGATTTTTATAAAATACCTGAAGCAGCCCCTATCAATAATTTATATGACCTCTCTCTTAGAGGCATTAAAGTAAATGATGAAACCGATAAAAAATTTATAAAAGAAAAATTGCTTAATTTAATAGAGACTACAGGAATTGAACGTATAAATATTCTTTTTTCGATATTAAACCGCATAGCATCGTGTTCCGATATAGAATTGTTATCAAGTTCCGGATTTTTTAGTTCCATAAACGAAAACCAGACTTATAGAATGAATCTTATTTACAAATATGTTATCAATAATTTCAAAAACCAGGTGTCTATCGATTTGGTTGCGCAACAAGTTAATATGACCGCAACTTCCTTCTGCCGGTTTTTTAAGAAAAGAACTACAAAGTCTTTTATACAATATATAAATGAAATACGTGTTGGTTACGCGTGCAAGTTATTACTGGAAGAAAACCAGAGTATTAGTGAAATTGCCTATGAAAGTGGATTTGAAAATATTTCAAACTTTAATAAACAGTTTAAGAAAATAAAAAATATAACACCTAGCCAGTTTATTATGTTTCTTGCGAAGAAGGAAGGTAGTGGTATGAAGAAATGAAATCTGGTATTTAGGTTTATTGCGAATCTGATGGCCCTTTGATCGAGGGGGTGAATGAAAATGTCGGGGACTTGAATAAAATTCCACATGTATCTGGTGCTACAGGGCGGGGGCAAGCCTGCCCCTACAAACGCCATGGATGCCGGAACGTTTGAACAAGTCCAGGTGAACTGACACTATTTCATTTTCCCACTAATATCATGAACCAATGAATAACAAGACCTTCTGCTCCGGCCTGTTTTGCAAGGATCAAATTCCTTTCTGAAGGCGGCGTTAACATCACTGATACTTTCATTGTTCTTAATTAATTTAATAATTGAAGTTAAATACTTTGTTCTCCCGGAAGAATCATCAATACAGGAATACGCACATGTTCGGGTTGGTCGAGAATGAAACTAGCATGATTAAAATTCCCGTTATAGAGAAATTGTGCAATTTTAAAATGTCTGTAAGCCTGGCAACCTACCGGTTTACCCCTGTCTTACGCTTGATTATTACCGGTTTTTCAAAAGATTTCTAAAACAGCCCTCTTTGAAAGAGATAAGGAATTAAATAACTAATGATAAAACTTAGTAATATTCAGCGATGAGAAAAATAACTGTTGATTAAAATCAATCCTGCAATAATCAAGGCAGAAGTAAATAACCCAAATAAAATCAGTTTGACCCATTTAACGAAGTTCAAATCCATATAGTTGTGGTTACTTAAATATAGTTTTTTTATGGAAGATTTACAAGATCAACCAGAGAAATAGAATAACATATATGTTCACAAAGAAATTAAAAGTAGTTGTAATTGACAAACGATGTTCGACCAATTTTAGTTTGGCATGATAAATTGAATCTGGTCAAACTTATCTCGTTAAGGAAAAAAGAAAATCATCATAAGCCCATTTCACCATGTAGTTGGCATCACCGTTATTTTTTTGTTTGATAAGATCTGCAAAAGGAAATTTATTTTTCACATAAATGAGATAGTTGACAGTCATTAATGCGATATACGGATTTGGGTCGCTGAGCCATTTCTTTAGGTTTTCTTCGGCTTTTCTATCACCAAAAAGGTCAAACGCAATCGCTGATGTTGTAACAGCTACGGGCAGGTAGTCATCATTTATTTTTGAAAGTATCTTGTTTTTATAAGGCAATAGCACGTCATAGCTTTGCGACCGAAGGCCCAGAGCGGCCCAGTAAGAAACAATTTTATTTTTATCCCTTAAGAACGCTATTTGTTTGGCAGTTATTTCTTTTGAACGAAACCCGGAAAGTGAGGCAACCTTATAAATATCTTTTAACGGGTATAACGTATCGGATAACCTGAAATCATAGGGTATGAATATTTTTGCCACCCCGGCAAGTTCGTATTCAGGTAAAAACATAACATCACGTGATGCCATAATAGCCGAATCGAGCCGCTGTCGCATTTGTGTTAATTTGGTCTTACATTCAGGCCTGGCCGTTAGGTTTACCATTTCCCAGGGGTCGGTTTCTGTATCAAATAGAAACTCGGGCTCTCGCGGCGCAAGAAGGCTTTTCTGGAAAGCGTTTAATTTTTTGGCTGCCTGATCGTTCCTTATTTGTTTCTTAATGTCGGAAATTTCCATGTAGTTGATATATCTCTCTTCAGGCATAAAGGGCATGTAATTACGCGAGTACATAAACCTGCCGTCGGTAATGCTTCGGATCATATCGATGCCATTGTCCGACCTGTCTGAAGAAAGTTCGATGAAAGGAACGGGCTTAGATCTGTTCGGGCCGATGAGTATACGTCCCTTCATGTACGCAGGCACAGTTCCATTAGCCAGGCTGATCATAGTTGGAGCCAGGTCCTCAAAATCGATCAGCTCATCCGTTACCATGCCGGCTTCTCCCCATGGTGAAAGGTGCCGGTACATGGGCGGGAACCAGATGCTGAAGGCGCAGCGGTAACCGAAAGTAATGCCGTTGGTTTTACCACGTGGTAAACCTTCGCCATGATCGCTGTAAAAAAAGATGATCGTGCTGTCACGAAGATGATCCTTTTCAAGTCGCGCGAGCAGTTCGCCGACCTTTTTGTCTGTAAGTTTTAGTGAATTATATACCCTCGCGAGCTGTTTACGCATTTCAGGCGAATCATGATAAATAGGAGGCACCTGGAAAGAATTGTCACCTATTCTTTCGTTTTCGTCAAGCCGGTCAAGCACTTCGGTCTTATATTTTTCGTAGGGA
>JBDSBP010000472.1:0-9779 GCA_039921525.1 Chitinophagaceae bacterium
GACAAAATACCACACGTATCCGGTGTAACAGGGCGGGGGCAAGCCCTGCCCCTACAAACGCCGCGCATCAAAAATGTTATTTACACGGGTGATATCGGCGCCGCTGATCGAAGACTCATACCTCACAACTCATTCACCGAAGCACATCACTCGCTTCAGCTGCCTCGATATACTTGCGTACATCTTTTTCCAATAACAGGCGTTGGGACTGGAGCTTACGCGCTGCATCAGTTACGGCTTTTACATAATTATCATGAGTTTGATAACGTTCTTCCAATGATAATCGCGGATCTTTTGCTGCCAGCCTTTCTGCTTTGGTTATTTTGAAAGGAATAAACTGCCCGGCTCCTTCGCAGCCATCATTTTCACCAAAGCCTTCCCTGCGCAGGGCCCAACCTGTTGTTGTGGCGATGGCAGCAGCCACCGGCGGAAGCAGAATACCGGCCACTTCATTACCATCTTTATCAACCCGCGAAACAAAGTTTGGATACACGGGCCTTCCGGAGACATTCGTGGGAAAATGAGAAACGATACCTTTAGATAACAAATTTCCAAAGTCAGCAAAATACCTGGTAGTAATTAAACCATTATAAACTACTCCCGGTATGATCGGCCACCCAAGCGCTTTTTGCGGTACATTACCTGTAAGGGATCCGGCTTTTGGAAGAGCCAATACGGCTGTACCAGCGGAATTACGTGGCACATTACTTTCCGGGGGTGTCTTATCCAGGGTCACCCACTCGTCTAATGCAATGAACAAGGCTCTTAATGCCGGTTCGCCATTAGTTGGATTTTGAAGCTGTTGACAAACTCCCCGGTTGTTAGCACTGCCGGTACCATGTTGTGCCCCTGCGATTAAAAAAAACCGCACATTTGCAGGGTCGGGAATATCATTACCCTTGCAATCCGTATGAAGCAATGACGCGGCTTTCACCCAGTATTCATTAGCCGAGTTGATCTCGAAAACTTTAGGACAGGTGTTGGTAAGGGAACATTTCCTGCCACGACCCCCTGTTTTATTAGTCAATGGATCAGTCATTAAAGGATATGCAAAGGGGAAAATCGCTTCCGGGTAAAGATGATTCTGCCTGTTTCTTTCTGTTCTTCCCGGTTGGGCAAACCTGAAATTAATACCCACTCCGCTGGCTCCACCCAGCCAGTTTTCGATACCGTCAATAACGCGTTTTCCCTGTTCATCTTCATTGAAACCAAGCGCCTGGAAATCGTTCAGGTAACGTGCGGGTTGCGAAAGGGTGAAACTAAAAGTAAAGCGTACATCCCCGGCTAACGGGTTCGGGTGGCCGAAATTATCTGCCTTTGAGTAACGCAAAAAAGAAATAAAATCACGCGTTGCTGCCAGTCCAAGTCCTGCAACCAGCGGGTCCTTCGCCGTATACCGGAATTCATAAATAGCGCTTTGGGTAAAGCATGTGCCGGCTGGCAGCAGATGGATCATCCGATCATTTACATAATCCCATCTTCCCGCAGAAATAACAGTAGCAGTATCTCCCAATCGCATTCGCATGGTCAGTGTTGCCTCAGCCTTGTTTATTGAAGCGGCAGGGTAGGCCAGCGAATATGCAAGCGTTGAAGAATTATCGAACGCAATGTATTCATAGGAAGGGCCGGTAATTAACGAGCCATCATGCTGTTTCGCCACGGGAACGGTAATCGTAAGATTATTATTTCCGCCTGCCGCGGAGATATCCCAACCGCACCAGGCAATAGAATAACCCTGGTTCATGAGAAATGCATCACCGGCATCAGCGGCCGTCGATGGATCGTTACCACCTTCGCTGTTATTAAATCCACCAAAAAGTTTTCCTCCCCGGTTATTTACTTCAAAGAATAGTTTGTGATTGCCCTGGCTAAGATTTACCGGTTTTAAAATGTAGATGTCCATCGAGTATTCTACCATTCCGTTGGCATTCCTGGGTGCAAGACCAACATCTGTGATAATGGAATTATGAAGATCATTGGGATCAACCTCCCCATAAGCCCTACCACGCAGCTTTTCATAAGTGCCGATGTTTCCAAAAATTTTTCCACCGAAAGTCGGTGACTCGATACTGCTAATTTCAATTCTAATGATCCCGGCCGCTACCGGTGATGTAAAACAAACGCCAACGAGTAAGTGAAGAATCGCATATGAACTAAAATATTTTGTCATGATAAAGCGGGGATGACTAGCATGCATATATGCAAAAGTTTTATACAATATGTTATAATTACTAGATAAAACTTATCATTAAGTGTTCCAAAGCCGACAGCCGATAGCTGATAGCTGATAGCTGATAGCCAGATTTCACAATGGTTCCAATGTATACTTCCTACCCTGGTTTTCCTTCTTCAAATAATCCATCAGTGGTGCAAAATAATCAAGCATCGATTTAGCGCTTAATTCACTACCTGTTTTCTCTTTTAATACTTCCCGCCAATCCTTACTGGCGCCCGGGTACATAATATCATGCAAAAATTCCCCTACATCCTTATTTCCATAGTAATTGGTAGCATGCGGATCCTGGTGTAATATCTCTTTTGAAATATGATCATGCAATTGAAACAGTAATACAAACGACAAAGCATAATCATAATACTGCGCAGCATCATCATTAATATGTGTTTTAGTTGCCGCGTCGCAGAAATCTTCCCCTCTCAACGTTGGCGGTGCGATTCCCTGGTATTTGCCGGCAAGCTCCCACCAATGTTTATTAAACTGCGAAGTTGGCAGGTTATCAGCATACAAATCATGCTCAAACATACTCATGGTTCCTGTGCTGAAAGGAATAAATACAACATAGTTCAGCGCTTCTTTTAGCAGTGCTTGCATGTCGTCGGTCTTCGTGCCTTTGGGAATCAATTGAAGGTTTTCAATGAAAGGTTTTTGCATAGCAGCCATGCCCATCATGCTACCCAACGCTTCGTGATAGGCACGGTTAGCTCCTTCGCGTAATAGCGGAGGTACTTCAGGATTACTATAGGTTAAAAAATAATAAATATGCCCCAGCTCATGATGGGAGGTTTCGTACCATTCAGCATTGGGTATAACGCTCATCAATGAACGAACATCGCGGTTTAGATCTATGTGCCAGGCCGAGGCATGGTTATTCTTTTTATACTTTTCACCGGCAGGTGCAGGATAAAGATCTGATTTCTCCCAGAATGTTTTTGGCAGGGAATCAAAACCCAGGCTCTCATAAAAACGCTCACCCTGTTTAACGATCCATTGGGCATCTTTGGTTTTTAAAACGCTATCGAGGTTTATTCCTTTCACCTCTATCATTCCGCTCCAGTCCTGTCCCCATCGGTTGTTTAACCAATGAGCCGGGATCATATCCGGCACTTCCTTCACCTTATATTTACGGGCGAGTTCATAACGGGCATAGGTATGTAATTCGCGGTAGAGCGGGTATATTTCTTTGTTGAACTTTTTAAGCATATCGATCATTTCCGTTGTCGTCATGCCGTAATCAGATACCTGGTATTCAAAAAAATCTTTAAAACCAAGGCCTTGAACCGTTTTATTGCGAAGGTCCCGCAGGTGTTCCAGTCCTGTTTTAAGGCCTTTTCCCACTTCTTTGCTAGCCTCCCAAGCCTGTAGCCTTTTTGAGAGAGCTGTTTCTTTGTTTAAAATATTATCTATATCATTCGTTGAAACTGATTTCCCGGCAATTTTGAAATCAAAGCCAAACAATTTTTCCGTTTGCTGCGTTTCCGCCTTGATGCGTTCTTTCACAACTTCTTTTATGCTTTCCGGGTTATTAGCGGCCTTATACAAAATGCTTTTCAATTGTTTTACCTGTAATACCGGCAAGCCCTCCTGCTCCGCCAGGTATTTTTTTACTGTTTCAATATTTTTGTTACTGCCGGTAAAAGCAGCATATGCTTCCTGGGCCTTATTGGTAGCGATAGCATTGGAAGAATCGCCTTCTACAATATGTGTATTTGATCTCCATTGTGTTTCACTGGAAACAATAGAGAGTTGCACATATTCTTTGTTGTACCTGTCGAGGTAAGCCTGTACGCTATCCTGTAAAACTATATTGTTGGCTGTTGAGGGAGTTGAACCTGTATCGCCGCAGGCGCCACAAACTATAACCGCAGAGATAAAAATGAAAAGACTTTTCATTACCGGGTGATTTTCCTCGTAAGGTACGAAGCACCTGCTTATCTTCCCCTCCTTTTCCAGGGACGGACGCGCTATCTTCCCCTCCTTTTCCAAGAAGGGGATGTTGAATTCCGTTGCACAGCACGGAATTAAATGGGGGTGGTTACCTCGGGTGCAGCCGACAAATAACACCCGAGTATCTCGTGATCTTAGATACAATGTAACATTCCGTTTTAACCACCCCCCATTCAGACACGTGCTTCGCATCGTTTCCGAATATATAGACTAAAGGAAAAAGAGGGGAAGATAGGCGATCACTCTCATTTGTTTTTTAAACATCCTTTTTAGCCACCCCAACCAGGGACAATCACTCTCCCTGTTTATTGGAACATCCTTTTATTCACCCCGTGAACAACCATGACATAATCGATCATCAACCCACAGTAACCTCATACCTCATACCTCACACCTATTCCCCCATCCATTGCCGAAACTCACCCGCTTTTTCGCGGCTTATCAGTACATGTTCTTCATAATCGGGATTCAATTCTACCTTTAATTTACCATTGAACCAGGGATGCATCGCCACTACGGCGGAGGACGAAACAATTGTTTGCCGGTTAGCACGGTAAAACCTCGTGGGATCGAGCGATTGCTCTATTTCATCAAGAGTATAGTCTATAATATATTTCTTCTTGTTTTGTGTAAACAGGTAATTAACAGATTTTTCAGTGAAGAAAAAAGCCACCTCATTGCTGTTGATGGAAAAGGATTTTTGACCTTGTTTAACCAGGAAACGATCACGGTAATTTTTTGCGGCAGGCAATTTTTGCAATACGGATAACAGCTTATCATAGTTTAGAAGACTATCGGGAACCGCAGACCCTGAAGAAAGCGCATGAAATTTATTTAATGCGCTGCGAAGTTCATCGCTTTTAATAGGCTTGAGTAAATAATCTATGCTGTTAACTTTAAATGCCTTCAAAGCAAAATCATCGTAGGCTGTGGTAAAAATTACGGGGCTTTTAATATCAACCTGTTTAAAAATATCAAAACATTGTCCATCTGCCAATTCAATATCCATTAATATAAGATCAGGGTGTTTGTTAGCCTGCAACCAGCTAACCGTAGAAGCAATACAGTTGGTGGTTTCAGTAATTTCTGCTGACGGTTCCAGCTCCATCACCAGTTTCTGTAGTTTTTTCGCTACCAGAATTTCGTCTTCAATTATCAATATGCGCATAAACAGTTGGTTTGATCAAAGGAATGATTACCAGGAAATGATCTTCCGTTTCTTTAATAATAATCCTTCGTTGTTTAAGCAATTTATATTTGGTTGCTATGTTCGACAATCCCATCTTGTTCGAAGCTACCAGCGTGTTTTTCCGTTGCAGGTTATTTATTACTACCAGGTTATCATCTTCGTCTGTAAATACCCGCAGGATCAGTGGCCTGTCGCATAACAGCACATTATGTTTTACGGCATTTTCAATCAGTATTTGAAGGGTTAGCGGGGGCAAAAGATATTCAAGACAATGCGCCTCCACTTCCAGTTTTAAATGAAGTCCCTGGTTAAAACGTGTTTTCAGTAGATGAAAATAGGCGTGTATGAACTCAATTTCCTTACCAAGGGTTGTGAGGTCTTTTTCATTTGTTCGCAGCAGGTACCGGTAAACGGTAGCCAGCTCATCTACAAATTTTTCAGCTCGTTTACTATCATCGGCAATGAGCGACGATAGTGAACTAAGGCTGTTAAACAAAAAATGCGGATTAATTTGTCCTTTTAACGAATCAAGCTGGCTCTGCAGGTTTGATTTTTTTAAGGCCTCCGCTTCCACAAATGTCTCCCGCCATTTCCGGAAAAAATAGATGCCCTCATATATGCCCCCAATGATAACGGCATACATGAGTGCCACGAAAATATTATATACATATTTTTTAAAGGTAAAATGATATCCCCAGAACCTGGTGACATCGTAAATGGCGCAAATGGCCCACATAATCACAATCGTAGTAAGCGTAACAAAAACCAGGGTATAATTTATACGTTTGTTGGAATCGTCAAAGGAGGAAAACTTTTTTCGAATGGAAATGATTATCTGCCTGGCAACCTCCCACAGCACCCAGGCATGAAATACAGAATGTAAATATCCCTTTAAAAATGGAATACCATTGGCCTGGTTCATATCGTAATAAAACAACACATGCGCTACTAAAGCCACCCCCGGAATCCCTAAGAGCCTAAACCATTTATCATTCATTTGCATAGAAGAGGACATGAAAAAAATTTGATATCAATAAATGTATGTTGATGCATTTGTCGGCTATCAGCTATCGGCTATCAGTAAGGTCGAAGTATGATTAGCTTCCTCCTGATAGCTGATAGCTGATAGCCGATAGCCGATAGCCAGCAAATGCGTCAATTTAAGATTAACATAACACCAGATAGTAATTTTCAATTCCGGAGCAAATATCAGTAAAAAGATAATTTCAAAATAGCTCCTTTATAATGAATCGTATAATCTGGTTGATGAATTGCCATCCACACAGGTAAAACGGTTAAATTCAACCCGGTAGCTCATGGTTTATACGATTCTTTTCCGCTTTCCTATGCTGACAAAATAAAACTGGGCCCTTTTAGGCAATTCCCGCCAGTTGCAACTATAGTTTGAAGTTTGAACATTAACAGGATTTTTCCGCTCTTTTATGCCATAAAATGTTAGTTTTGCCAACATGTTTAGTTATGATAAAAAAGGCAGTAAGGTAGCCATTCTAGATCTGTATGAAGGTGTTGCCAACCAGGGGATGCGTTGCCTTAGAGACATCTTGCATCAATACAGCGAGGCTAATGATATTGAACTGCAGGTAGATGAGTTTGAGGTGAGGCTTTCCAACCAGGTACCCGATCTTTCTTATGATATTTATATCTCCAGTGGAGGCCCCGGCAGCCCACTTGATACCGTTGGCAGCGAATGGGAAATTCATTATTTTAACTGGCTCAGGCAGGTGGAAGACTGGAATAATGATGAAAATAACCTGCAGAAAAAGTACGTATTCTTTATATGCCATTCTTACCAGCTGGCCTGCAGGTATTTTAAAGTGGCCACTGTTTGTAAAAGAAAATCAACTGCCTTCGGAGTTTTCCCTGTCCATATATTACCAGATGCGGTAGATGAACCTGTATTCGAAGGTTTAAGAGATCCGTTTTATTCGGTAGACAGCAGGGATTACCAGGTGATTAAGCCCAATCACGACATACTCCTTGAAATGGGTGCCAGCGTGCTTGCCCAGGAAAAAGAACGTCTTCATGTGCCGTATGAAAGGGCGGTAATGGCTATCCGTTTTAATGACTATATGATCGGAACCCAGTTTCACCCGGAAGCTGATGCTATTGGAATGAGCATGTACCTTCAACGGGAAGATAAAAAACAAACCGTAATAGCCGAACATGGAGAGGCCAAATGGCATAGCATGATTACACATCTGAATGACCCCGATAAAATCCGCTGGACGTATTCGCATATCATTCCGAATTTTCTGAATATCGCCGTGTAGAAAAGAGGAATGAGGTATGAGTATAGCTATCAGCAGTCAGCTATCAGCTTTGTTCACCAGGTTGGTTCGATGTCACCATGTAAATAATTTGGAAGTTATATAAAGCATGAAAATTTATTACCTGCATCAGTGGATACAATAATTCGTAATTTGTAATTCATTCACTATCTTCCAGCTATAAACAAGCAGCAAATGATTCCTTCCATTCGCGAAGCATTTAACAGCCAATTTACGGAAGAAAAATACAATGCATATTTGAAGGAACTGAACAGCCTTCATCCTGGCGCAATTGAATTTCGTATTGCAGAAACACCTGTTTTTGTGCCTAAGGATTTTACGCAAAAAATGTTAGACGCGTGCGATAGTATCATTGATGTTATTGTTGATCCCAAATTCAAAGAACTTACAAAAAATTCAATTCCTGTTTCGGTTAATGTGCCAGGTGAGAATAGTCATTCACACTTCATTGCATTTGACTTTGGTGTTTGTGAAGACGCTAATGGCGCATTGGAACCTCAGTTGATTGAAATGCAGGGCTTTCCTACTATGTTTGCCTTCCAGGCATTTATACCTGAAGTAGTCAAACATAATTTTATTATACCTGGTAATTTTGATAGTTACCTCGGCGGCTTCGATAAAACATCCTATATTAAATTGCTCAAAGATATCATCGTGGCAGATTGTGAACCCGAGCAGGTAATATTGCTGGAATTATTCCCCCATAAACAAAAAACGAGAATTGATTTTTACTGCACTTGGGATTACCTGGATATCCAGGCAGTTTGCCTCACGGAACTGATTAAAGAGGGCGAAAAATTATATTATATTAACGAAGGCAAAAAAACTGAAATAAAAAGAATATATAACCGCATCATCTTTGATGACCTGCAGCAACAAAGTGCGGAAGTTCAGGAAAAAGGAAAACTGATGTTTGAAACCCTCGATGTGGAATGGGTGCCGCATCCTAACTGGTTTTACCGCATCAGCAAATACACATTACCTTTTATCAGGAGCCGCTATGTTCCACCAACTTTTTTCCTGCACGAAATAGAACAAATTCCCGCCGACCTTGAAAATTATGTCTTAAAGCCGCTGTTTTCCTTTGCCGGCCAGGGGGTAGTCATAGACGTTAGTATAGAAGATATTCAAAATGTAAAAGACCCTGAAAACTGGATCTTGCAACGTAAGGTAAAATATGCAGATGTAATTAAAACCCCTGATATACCTGCAAAGGCAGAGATACGCCTGTTCTATTTTTGGAAAGACGGCGATGAAAGACCAGTACCAACGAATAACCTCGCCCGCTTAAGTAAAGGTAAAATGATTGGCGTACGTTACAACAAAGATAAAGAATGGGTAGGCGGAACATTATGTTTCTTTGAGAAATAGGTATGAGGTATGAGCTATGAGTTGTCAGCTTTTATAATTAATAAACCAAAATACACGTAAGATCATTCATACCAATACCAGTCATTTTACTATGGTGGCAAAAGATTAGAACAATAAATACTTCCTGTAAGCCGACAGCCGACAGCCAATCTCAATATTATAATTATGAATACTATCATACGAACAATTATACAGGCAGATAATACGGCGATAGCAACTATCATCAGAACATCACTCACTGAATTTGGTGCCAACAGGCCAGGCACTGTATTTACCGATGAATCTACTGATAACCTTTATAACTTATTTAGAAAGGAAGGTTCAGTTTATTACGTAGCAGAACGAGATAATGAAATTTTAGGAGGAGGCGGAATATTTCCATCCAATGGTTTACCGGATGGCGTTTGTGAATTGGTAAAAATGTACCTGAAAAAAGAGGCCAGGGGATCAGGACTTGGCAAAGAACTCATTAACAAGTGCCTGGAATATGCAGCAGCAACTGGTTATCAAAAAGTTTATATTGAATCAATGCCCGAGCTGAGAAAGGCAGTGAGCATCTATGAAAAGTTTGGATTCACCTACCTCAACGGACCCATGGGCGATACCGGCCACTATGGATGCGAAGTGTGGATGGTTAGGTTAATGGTTAATGGTTAATGGTTAATTCTACTTTGACAAGTCATGAAGTTATTCTGTTGGTTCTGTCGCATGTCTGGGCAGCAAATAT
>JBDSBP010000473.1:0-7975 GCA_039921525.1 Chitinophagaceae bacterium
TATTCCCAGCGACCTGGTGGCATTGGACATTCGACGTTGCTTGCATTTTTTAGGAGAGATTACAGGAGAGATAACTAATGAGGATCAGCTGGATTATATTTTTAGTAAGTTTTGTATTGGGAAGTAACTGACGCAGTTATGACGCACTGTTGATGCATGATAGTAAACACTACATCGGATACATGCCATCGTTATTAAATTAGCAGTAATTTTAGCAGGCTTCATTTGCCTATATTTTTATCCAGTAAGATATATCAATCCGTATTTAACCGGATGCCTTTACAATAAAAGATCCTGGATGCTGAGGGTGAAGTTTCCATTTATGGGTAGCAGCTCCTCCATGCTGTCTTTAAAAAGGTTTCCATTCTTTCCATTACATCTGGCACCCATTCTTAGGGGGTCAATCTGATTCATAAGAAGCATCTGCTCATAGATGGAACTCCGATCTTTGATTGACATGGTTAAATGATTTATAACCAAATAATCAAGGTTAGCCTTGATTATTTATCTGTGGAAATAGGTATCTGGTTATAGTGTTTACATAAGTACTAATTTATATGACCGATATACACTCACCCGCCGACAAGAAGCAATAACCGCTATTGAAAAGGTTGCAAAGAGCCTCCTGGCTAACCAGGCTCTTTTGAATATGCAACCCCGAATACTCAGACGTATATATCGATGTCAATACTTTGAGATCATGGGAGCAGTGGTAAAATTAGCCAAATGGCAGGCTAGAAATGCAATGGCGTATTAAATAATATTAGCGTCTAACCGCGAAAATGAGCTGTCATATTTTTATTATCATTGTCTTATTATGAAATTCATAAAATCGGTGATTCGTGCTTCAGATAAATGCAGCAACTATTTTAAGTGATAACGCGAGGGTAAACACATTACGTTAATGAACGTGACCTAAGTATCCTGGGTAGTAATAGTTCAGATAACACTTAATTCTAAAAAGTTTAAAGTTAACAGCGGCTAATTGATTGTATATTGTTAGTAATAAGATCGTTTCATATTTCATATTTAAGGGGCTTTCAACAAATATTCGGAAGATTTACTCTATAAAACTTTGCCTATGGGAAAGGTATCTCGAAATGCAATAGTTATAATTGTGAAAGCAAATGAGCTATTACTTCGTGCATCCCTAAATGGGCAGCTCGAAATGTACACTTGATAAAAATAATTATTTTAGAGAGAAAGCCTTATAATAAGAAATTCCCACTCGAAATGAATCATATTAAAAATAACACCTATACATACAATAACAACTCTTCAGTTTAAATGTTGGATATCTTCTCGTTCTGTAGTAAATGAATAATAATAAATACGATTACCTTGGCAAAGGAAGACCAACCAATTATATATGAAAACAGCACAAGGATTCATACTGGATATTATTTCCAGTCAGTACAGATTAAATGATAAGAGAATTTTATTGAATATCTAATGGTGTTTGTTTTGCCCAAATGCGCTTTGATGCCATTTTTAATTTTATAGAATTATGATCTTAGTTGTTGATGATAAACAAGAAAATATATTTTCACTAAAGACTTTGCTGGAAATTTACAATTATAAAATTGATTCAGCTAGTTCTGGGGAAGAGGCATTAAAAAAAATCCGGGTCAATAGTTATGATTTGCTCCTTCTCGATGTACAAATGCCAGGGATGGACGGATTTGAAGTGGCCGAGGCCCTTTCAGGTTATAGTAAATCGAAATATCTACCAATAATTTTTATCTCGGCAGTAAAGTTAGACAAAAAATTTATTTCCAGGGGATATAGCAAAGGTGGTATTGATTATATAACAAAACCATTTGATCCTGAAATCTTAATGTTAAAGGTAAAAAGCTTTTGTAAATTATCTCAGCAAACACAACAGTTTATTAATACTCAACATGATTTAGTAGATGAGATTGTTACTGTGAAAGAAGCTGAACATAGATTAAATAGTATAAATCAGGAGTTAAGGTCACTTATCGAAGCTATTCCTCAAATCGGGTTCTCTACAAAACCCGATGGCCAAATTGAATCTGTAAATAAACTTTGGTATACTTACTCGAAATTTAAAGATCAATTTCCTATAGTTCGCCCGGGTGATGATTCAATATTCGAAAAATGGCAAATTTCCGGGACACAGGGGATTCGGTTTGAGGCAGAAGTAAAAATAAGAAATCTGAAAAGCAACGAATATAGGTATCATCTTTTGATAATGGTTCCAGTAAAAAAAGACGATTCAATTGTAAGATGGGTAGGAACCTTGACAGATATTAATGGACAGAAAGCCGCCACCGAACTGTTGGAGCAGCGGGTGAAGGAAAGAACAACAGAGCTGCAAGAAATTAACAGGAGATTGGAAATCAGTAATGAAGAACTTGAGCAATTCGCCTCTGTTGCTTCTCATGACCTTAAAGAACCATTAAGAAAGATTAACACATATAGTTCTTTCATAAAGGATAGGGTTTTAATTGCGGAGGAAAATGGTATTAATTATATTGACCGGATAATTTACTCGTCGAAACGGATGACTCAAATGATTGATGATTTACTAAATTATTCAACGTTATCTGCAACTGAAGTATTTAAATTATCCGACCTGAATACCATTATTCAGGAGGCCATCCTTGACCTGGAACATATCATATCGGAGAAGAGAGCAATATTACATGTAAAGAAGCTGCATGAGGTGGAAGTTATTCCAAGTCAAATGAGGCAGGTGTTTTATAATATTATAAGCAATGCATTAAAATTTTCCAAAAAAAATGTAACGCCAGTTATTACAATATACAGTGAAATAGTGGAGGGAAAGTCAATAAAGAGTAAGGTCAGCAAATCTGCAAATTTTTGCAGGATAACTTTCACAGATAATGGAATTGGGTTTGATGAACAATATATCGCTAAAATATTTATGATATTTCAAAGATTGAATTCCAAATTAGAGTATGAAGGCCATGGTATTGGCCTTGCCATGGTAAAACGAATCATAAATAAACACAACGGTATTATTACAGCAACAAGTAAATTAAATAAGGGCGCAAAATTTATAATTGTATTGCCCCTTAAACGGTAGAGTTATATTTAAAATACTTAGCTGAATTAAAATGAATTCAGTGGCAAATGGCGATAGAAGAAGCAATAATGAATTATAGATATGTATTTGCAATGAGACATTTTAATCACGGGCAAAAGGCTATCAAAATAATAAATGGAATACACAAACCACCTCTCAAATGACATGAAGTTATGGCATTCGTAGCAACAATAATATGAAATTTACCTTTATACGAAATCTTTCAATGGGCTTTGGCTTGTCATTGCTGATCCTCTTGTTAAGTACCGCAGCTTCTTATTTCAGTATCAATAACCTGCTCAAGAGTCTCCACCTTGTAAATCAAACAGATTCCATAATTCACGAACTACAAAACGTCTTCTCTACATTAAAGGATGCTGAAACTGGTCAACGCGGTTACTTGCTCACAGGCGAGAAAGAGTTCCTTGAGCCGTATATTGGCGCTGAGCAAAAAGCATTGAAAACTTTAGGCACAATCAAAGAATTGACGATGTATGACTCTGTTCAATATGGAAATTGTGATCGTCTTCAACAAATTATCAATGAACGGATATTTTATTTAAAAGATCTAATTGATCGTAAAAAAGCAAATAAACCATTTACTAATGCTGAGCTTGTCCTTGGAAAAAGTAAAATGGATGAAGCGAGAAGCGTTGTAAAAATAATGGAAGACCGGGCCAGGTTTTCCCTTGTTTCCAAAAACGAACGGTTGGCGTTACTAATAAATTACACACCGGTGGCAATAACTGTTGGCGCTCTATTAGCGCTATCGATCGCTATTATTTTTTATGGCAGGATTAGAAACGATTTTGAGACGCGAAGCAGGTTACAGCAGGAACTCAAGCAAAAAGACCATTATATCACCCGCAGAATTGAAATTATCCAAGACATTGCAACCAGAATTTCGGCTGGGAATTATTTAATAAGAATCAATAATGAAGAAAAGGATACCCTGGGCAGCCTGGGAGATTCCTTAAATAGGATGGCAGAATCGCTTCAATATTCCTTTGATTTATTACTGGAAAAGGAATGGCTAAGTTCAGGGATAGCGGAATTGAATAACAGGATGACCGATGAAACAGATATTTATAGATTATCCTCGAACATTATCAAACACCTTTCAAATTATACAAATAGCCAGGTCGGCACATTGTACCTATTGGAAAACGAAGATGTACTTAATCTCACCGGAACTTATGCTTTTGTTGATGACGGAGCCAGGAAGGTCTTTAAATTAGGGGAAGGACTAATAGGGGAGTGTGCATTATCCGGGCAACAAAAAGTTTTAAAGGAATTTAATAATGATTGTATATTAATAAATTTTGCCACAGGGCAAATAAAGCCCAAAAGTATTATAGCTGTTCCTGTTTTTTATGAGAAGAAACTCAAAGGGGTAATCGAGTTAGCTACAATCAACGAATTTTCAAAAAAAGATCTTTCATTTCTAACATCAATTACACAATATGTTGGCATTGGAATAAACAGTGTCCAAAATCGAATAAAATTGCAACAGTTCCTGGAAGAAACACAATCCCAGGGCGAAAAGTTGCACGCCCAGCATTCCGATCTACAAAACGTAAATGCAGAACTTGAGGTAAGTACAAGAAATCTTCAGGCTTCGGAACAATTGTTAAAAATACACCAGCAAGAACTGGAAAATGCCAATCAGGAGCTAGAAGGAAGAACTTCTTTGCTTGAAGAAAGAAATAAAATAATCCTGGCTGGGAATATTGCCATACAAGTCAAGGGGGAAGAATTAAGGTTGAGCAATCAATATAAATCCGAATTCCTGTCAAATATGTCCCACGAACTGCGTACGCCATTAAACTCAATCTTACTCTTGTCTGGTTTAATGGCCAATAATAAGGATCGCAAATTAAATGAAGAGCATGTTGAATTTGCAAAAGTTATTCATAATTCAGGAAACGGTTTATTGGAACTTATTGATGAAATACTAGATCTTTCAAAAATCGAATCCGGTAAAATGGATCTCTGTTATGAACATACTCTTATAAATGACATGGTTGTAAATATGATGGATTTATTTACAGAAGTAGCCAACCAAAAAGAAATTGAATTTATTATAAATGTTGATCCCCAAGTTCCTTTGAATATAGAAACAGATAGAATGCGCCTAGAACAGGTGATTAAGAATCTGATTTCTAACGCATTAAAATTTACATCGGTAGGGGGTAAGGTTATTTTTTCTATTTCTAAACCATTAAATCAAGATAAATTTATAGTTTTTGCCGTAAAGGATACAGGAATCGGTATTGCTACTGAAAAGCAGGAAATAATATTCAAAGCATTTCAACAGGCAGATGGCTCTACCCAAAGAGAATACGGCGGTACAGGATTAGGCTTGTCAATTAGCCTTAAGTTGGTTAATCTTTTGGGAGGCGAAATTAAATTAAATAGTGAAATTGACAAGGGAAGCATATTTACAGTTCACTTGCCGTGTTCAAAACCGCGATCAATTAAATTACCAGATCGAAAAAATTTAGATATACCTGGTATAGAATACCTAAAACCAACACCTTTGCAATTGAAAGAGCAAAATATGATTTATCCATTGAAGGAGCACATTGCAGATGACAGAGAGGAAATTACTTTGGGTGAGAAGGTTATACTTATTATTGAAGAGGACGTCATGGTTGCCAGGATGTTACTAGATTTTGCCAGGCAAAATGGTTGGAAAGCAATTGTTGCTTTAAGAGGTGATGTGGGCTTAGACCTTGCTAAAAAATTCATCCCTACAGGAATATTACTTGATATTCAAGTTCCAGGCAAAGATGGATGGCAAGTGATCGCCGAGATAAAGAATAATCTCCCAACCAGGCATATTCCTGTACATATAATTTCCTCGAATAATTTTAAAAAAGAAAGTATCGATTATGGAGCCGCCGATTTTATTAATAAACCCATATCATTTGATAAAATAGCAGGGGCCTTTGAAAAATTGAACGTTATGCTTACACGAAAAAAGGGGAAAGTCTTAATCTTGGAAGAGAATGAAATGCATGCAAAAGCACTTGCATTTTATTTGCAAAGCGAAAATGTAAATATTGAAATAAAAAACAATATCGATGATGGAATCGAATCTTTGTTCAAAGTTAAAGTTGATTGTGTAATAGTTGTTTTGAATGGTACTGACGGGAATTCATATGATATAGTTGAAAAAGTGAGGAACACTGAAGAACTTGAAAAATTGGCGATTATCATATTTACCGACCAATATATTTCTGAAAGACAAGAACCATACATAAAACAATATGCAGACTGTATTTTATTGAAAGATACCGACACATACAAATCGATTCTTTATGAAGTATCGGCTTTTTTAAAGCCTCCAAATGAAGAGAAGGATAATAAGATTTCAGACACTTATAAAACTCCTGGTTCATTTAATGAAGTTCTTAAGGGGAAAACCATATTAATTGTTGATAACGACATACGAAATATCTTTTCGCTTACAAAAGCACTTGAAGCAATTCAAATGCATGTAGTTACCGCTATGGATGGTAAAGAGCTGTTACTGGTGTTAAAAGAAAATCCAGATGTTGCGATAATTATAATGGACATGATTATGCCACAGATTAATGGATTTGAAGCAACCAGGCAAATAAGGAGAAATACAACGATGAGCTCCATACCGATCATCGCGCAAACGACTAAAACATTGCCTGGTAACCGTGAAAAAAGTATAGAGGCTGGGGCGTCAGACCTTATTACAAAGCCGGTAGATATAGATAAGTTATTATCCTTTCTTCGTGTATGGTTGTATGAAAATCATTTTAATAAAAATAAAGAAGCAGAAGATAAATATTAGTTACAAAACTGAATAATGTTCAACTATAAGCCATTTTGAAAAAATAAACATTGTGACTCAACAAAAGTTCCTGAGTAATAAATAAGAGGCTGAATGCAGTATTGGGCTTCTTTGCAGATAATTAAAAGAGTAATATAATTATCTAAACATTAATTATGCAAACCCAGGTATCAGAAAATGAATGGGCCATCTTTGATGACGGCCTCAAGGTAAAATGGTAATTTCAAACCAAAACCTTGTTTCACATAAATCCTTTAATAAGTTTCACCTGATTTTTGCAGAAATGTACTTATTTATTTTTAAAAATAATCAGCGGGATAAGGTTTTCGCTTTATTGGTTCAAAGCCTGGAAAAATTGGGTTTTTATGCCTGGGAAAAAGGGAAACCATGAGGTATTCCCCCCGGAGCTAAAAATTTAAGCAATTGGAAGGTAAAGAAAGGATAAGGCAAAAAATAAATTAGGATTGAGATTAACGTGAGTGCAAAGTAGGCCGTCGAATTTCAGTCTTATTTTGGCAATAAATCTAATACAGTTCCGTTTATGAGAAAGTGGACAATACACAAATACCAAAGGAAGTATTTCGCATCATAGTTGCCGATGATGATTTTGAAGATTTTCAACTAATAAAGAAAACTTTCTTGGAAAATGAAGTGGATGTGCATATATCACACGTTGAAAATGGGCAGTATCTTATGGATATTCTTACAGCTCAAAGCAAGCATCCAAAATTGGGTAACTTACCGCATATTATTTTGCTGGATCTTAACATGCCCCGGAAAACCGGATTGGAAGTGTTAAAGGAAATAAAGGAAAACAGCCTTTTAAGCAAGATCCTTATAATTATTTTTACAACTTCAACAAGTTCAACTGATATCAAAAAGGCTTATGAGCTAGGTGCTAATTGTTATGTAACTAAACCTCAGAGCGCTTCTGAATGGACACAAAAGATTGGAATGCTGGGTCGATTCTGGATGGAATGTGTTAAACTCCCAGCCTAGCCCACAGTGCAGCTTTTTAGTCAATTATTGTTAATTTTTAACTTTTTTCAGTTTTTTTTCAGGCCATATTCCGT
>JBDSBP010000474.1:0-18662 GCA_039921525.1 Chitinophagaceae bacterium
TTTTCAATTACGAACAAGTAACCATTCAGTTTCGAACAGTCTTTAAGGTTGCGAAAGATATTTGTTACACAGAGATGCACGGAGGTTCACGGAGATACACGGAGGCCATCTGTGTCACTTTGTGAAATATATTTGTTACACTGAGATGCAACAGAATCATCAGAACACTTCATAACTTGTCAAAGTAGAATTAATTATTAATGGTTAATGGTTAATTAATTATTGAGCGCTGCAAGGTACAATCATTAACAATTAACCATTAACCATTATTTAGGTTTTCTTCTTGTCTTTTTTCTCTTCTTTAAGATCCATAGTCAGGTCATGTCCTATCTTGATTTGAGAAAACGAGGAAGAGATCCGCATAGCCGTATTTCCACTCCCGGATTTTCCCGAATAACTATGATTAAAATTGGGATTTCTGCCCTTGCTTTTTTCATCTTCTTTAATATCAAAATCGGTTTTGTTGGAAAGCCCACCGAAACTTGTATTAATTTCAAAAGTTGCTGAGAGATTTTTAGTAATATCCAGGTATAATGTCGAAAATGCACTGGTAACATTCAGTGCTTTTGCACTATTTTCTACTCCCAGTTTTACGCCGCTTGAATGTTCAAAAATCGCATCTACCGAGCCGTCTAATTTATTAATGATGGCCCGTGAAAATTTCACCACCAGGGTTCCGTTACTAATGCTTTCTATATTCCCTGAACCGAATTCAATATTTATTTTTTTTACGTTGGTTAACTTCCCGGTAGTCAGGGTTCCGAACCTGCTGCTTATTTCAACTTTACCACTCATATCGGGAATGATCGTGGCACCGAATTGATTTTCCAATAAAAGGGAGTTTGAAACCGGCATGTACACCTGGTAATTGATTTGCATTTTCTCATCTTTATACTTCTTTCTTCCCTCTCTGTTTTTATGATCGTTGTTCATGTTAGTCTTAAAATAAACACCATTTGAATTCTTGCCATCCTGGATGCTGATGCGATCAAGTATTTCCTGGGCACGTTCATCGGTTTCTGATTTACCAATAATTATGACGTCCACCTTTACTTCATTCTTATTCCATCCTATAACCTTCACTTCCCCGAACTGGTTGTTTATTGAAATATTATCATCTGCTGAGATAGAATACGTTTTACTATAGGTTTTTTGTTTTTCCACGTCAGGTCCATCTCCAGCCATGCTTTGATAAGCGGAAAGCATAAGCGTGGTATAGATGCTGATTTTAAGCAGATTTAGATATCTTTTCATTTGTTCTGTTTTTAGATTGTTTAATTTTTTGAATAATGGTTAATTGTTCGTTTAGCAGTTCAATCTGCCATTTTAGATTTCCGATCATAGCCTGGATCAATACTTCCTGGTTGGGATGCCCGGGCAGCTCCCTTCTTAGGGCTTGGTAATTACTGTCAAGCCTGGAAATATCGCCGGCAAACTGCCAATATAATTCCGGCTGTTCTTTTTCTATCTTTTGTAATTGTTTATGCTTAAGTTCTATGAGTTTTGTAAAATGATACACTTCTTCTGTATACTCGGGTGGCATATCGTTATTAGCTTCAACAACCTGGGGTGGACTACCGGGTTTTATTGTAGGCTGCGTGAAATAGTAAACTGACGAGACGATTATAATTACTGCCACAGCTACTGAACTCCACCTGCTCCAGGTCACTGGGAGAACGATGGCCCGTTTTTTATTATTGCCGGGCAATTGTTCTTCTATGGCTTTCCATACTTTCTTACCGGGTTCATAACTATCAAAATCATCCCGGTTATCATCAATAAAATCCTCTAATCTTTGTTTCATGATCCAGCTCCTGTTTTAATGATAAGTAGTAGTTTATCTTTTGCACGTTTGTACTGGGTGCGTACGGTGGAATGAGTTATCCCAAGTATTTCAGCGATCTCTTCGTGATCGTACCCTTCCAGCAGGTAAAGGCTGAGTACGGTGCGGTAGCCGTTTGGTAACAATTGAATCGCATCTTTCACTTCATTTACCTTAAATTGAATATCGGTTTCATTTATTTCTTCTTCATCCGGTACTTCATCTGCGGTGCTGTTGCCGATCTCTATCAACCTGATGGTATTCTTCCTGAGATGCGTAATGCATTTATTCACCACAATCTGCTTCAGCCATGCCCCGAAGGTGCTTTTATATTCATAAGAATGCAGGTTACGAAATGCATCGGTAAAAGCTTCCTGCAACACATCTTCAGATTCAGGAAAATTGTTCAGCAACCTGAAACAGGTATTAAACATCGCCCTGGAATACTGATGATATAGTTCACTATAACCGCGGTTATCACCGTTTTTACAGCGTTCTACCAAAGGATTATAATAAGTTTTCGCTGTGAGTTCCAAATAAATATTTATTTAATAGTAAAGACTCGGTGTTTTAACGCATGTTGCATGAAGTGTTGAATTTTTTTAATGCCGGCTTTGCTATCAGCTGTCAGCTATCGGCTATCAGCTGGAAAAAGCACAGGTCTCGTAATTCGCTTTATCCTACTTATTTTACTTCTAAACCTTATAAAAAGTTACATGTAAATTAATAAGTAGCTTTATTTTATTAAATCTTACTCTTTAACGAGAAATAGAAAATGAATTCTTATAGCTGATAGCTGAAAGTTGATAGCCCATTATTTCTTACTTTAGCATCCAATCAAACCAGGCGGTATGTCTCAAGATCTTTTTCAGTCTCCGGATTATTTTTTATTGGATGAAGTGCTGACTGAGGAACAGATACTAATCCGCGACTCTGTTAGAAACTATGTAAAAAAGGAAATTTCTCCCATAATAGAAGATTATGCTCAACGGGCAGAATTCCCCCATCATATTGTGAAGCAGTTGGGTGATTTGGGCTGTTTTGGTCCCACAATACCGGTTGAATATGGTGGCGGAGGATTGGATTATATTTCTTACGGCCTCATGATGCAGGAGCTGGAAAGAGGAGATAGCGGAGTAAGAAGTACCGCGTCGGTGCAAGGTTCCCTGGTCATGTTCCCTATTTATGAATACGGCACGGAGGAACAAAGAAAAAAATATTTACCTAAACTTGCCAGCGGTGAATGGTTGGGCTGTTTTGGTTTAACCGAACCCGATCATGGCAGCAATCCTTCGGGAATGTTATCCAATATAAAAGATGCAGGTGATCATGTTATTTTAAATGGCAGCAAAATGTGGATCAGCAATGCCCCTTATGCACAGGTGGCCGTGGTTTGGGCCAAAGATGAACAGGGTGAAATCAGGGGATTGATTGTTGAGAAAGGTATGGAAGGATTTAGTACACCCACAACACATGGCAAATGGAGTTTACGGGCATCTTCCACCGGTGAGTTGGTTTTTGATAATGTTAAAGTGCCGAAAGAAAATTTATTTCCGGATATCCGGGGTTTGAAAGGTCCCCTGGGTTGTTTAACTAAAGCACGCTATGGCATAGCCTGGGGCTCGGTAGGAGTGGCTATGGATTGTTATGATACCGCCTTGCGTTATAGCAAAGAAAGAGTTCAGTTCGATAGGCCCATTGGTGGTTTTCAACTGCAGCAAAAAAAACTCGCAGAGATGATCACGGAAATTACAAAAGCGCAATTGTTAAACTGGCGCCTCGGTGTGCTTATGAATAATAAAAGGGCCACACCTGCACAGGTAAGCATGGCGAAAAGAAACGGGTGTCAAATAGCACAGGATATCAGCAGGGATGCCAGGCAGATATTGGGAGGAATGGGTATAACCGGCGAATATTCCATTATGCGCCATATGATGAACATCGAAAGCGTCATCACTTATGAAGGCACACAAGACATCCATTTACTTATTACTGGTATGGACATAACGGGATTGAATGCCTTTAAATAGAAAAAAGAAAGCAGGCTATTTACAGACTTTCCCATTTTACAGGTTTTCTGACTAATTTGCAATTATGAAAATCTTTTTGATCGGTTTCATGGGTTCTGGAAAATCACACTGGGGGCCTCAGCTTTCTGCCAAAGTCGGACTGCCTTTTTTTGATCTTGATACAGTGATCGTTGAGAAAGAAAAAAAGCAGATCACAGAAATTTTTGCAGAAAAAGGAGAAGAATATTTCCGGTATCTTGAAAAAGCGGTATTAGAAGAACTGGTGGAAAATAATAATGAATTCATAATATCCTGTGGCGGTGGCACACCCTGCTTTTTCAATAATATCCGATTCATGAAAAATAAAGGCACAGTGATATGGCTCAATACGCAGGCAGATGTGCTGGTAAACAGGTTATTAAAAGAAAAGACAAGTCGCCCCGTTTTGAAAGATATAGCCGACGAAGAATTAAAACCTTATATTCTTAAAAAGATACTCGGTCGTAAATTATATTACGAGCAAGCCGATATTATTGTAAATGAAGAAAGCTTGTCTGTAGATACATTTGCTGAAATAATCATCAATGCATAAATTTTTTTTAATTACCGGCAGCCTCCTGGGAGCGTTGTCGGTTGCCCTCGGCGCTTTTGGAGCGCATAGTCTGAAACGGATAGTATCACCCGAAGCGGTTGCTACCTTTGAAACCGGCGTCAGGTACCAGTTCTACCATACTTTTGCTTTGTTGCTTATAGCAGTGCTGTATGAGAAATTTCCGAATAAATGGCTGGTTTGGGCAGGGAATAGCTTCCTGCTCGGCATGCTGTTATTCTGCGGATCGCTATACCTGCTTACATTATTAAATGCCACTAATACCGTTGGTTTGCGAAAAATTGGAATCATAACACCTTTTGGAGGTTTGTTTTTTATCGCCGGATGGCTGCTTCTGATGTGGGGAGTATCCCGCAAACTTCACTAAAAACTACCAGGCAATCTTGAGTAAAGTTAAGCATATCATGAAGCATTGGGTATCGGCTATCAGCTTTCAGCCTTCAGCTTTTATCCTGATTCATTGTGTAAACATTGCGCTCTTTAATGTCAATTTCTTTAGATAGAGTGCTGGTTTAAAAAAGAAACTAAAGGAACCTGTAAATTAAATTAGTGTTTAAGTTTATTCTTTTAACTGATAGCTGATATCTGGAAGCTGAAAGCCAATACGTCAAAACATACTTAACGTAACACTTCTAACCAAACAACTTTATACTGTAAACCTTGAACCTTAAACTAAATTTAGCTTGTTCCTGGAGTGGAGGAAAGGATAGTTGTTATGCTTTTATGCAGGCGCAACAAAATGCAACCCCTAAAGTATTGGTGAACATGATGAATGAGAATGGAATTATATCGCGTTCACATGGACTACCAATTGAATTATTAAAACAACAGGCCGATGCTTTAGGATTGCCGATCATAGCCATACCTGCCAGCTGGAAAGATTATGAAACAATTTTTGTCGGCAACGTGCGTAAAATACGGTTAACCTACCACGTTAATGCTATGGTATTTGGAGATATCGATCTGCAGGCTCACCGCGACTGGGAAGAAATGGTTTGCGAAAAGTCAGGAATAAAAGCAATTTTGCCGCTTTGGCAAAGAGACCGTAAAGAGGTATTGTTAGAAATGTTAGCCGGTGGAATGCAAGCGATGATCGTCTCTTGTAACCTGGTGATGGGAGAGGAGTTTTTAGGAAAGATGCTGGATGTTAACCTGGTACCCGAACTGGAAGCAAGGGGGGTTGATGTATGTGGTGAAAATGGGGAATTTCATACCATTGTTTTAAACTGTGCTGCGTTTAATAAGCCTGTTAAACTTCCGAAATATTCAAAAACCAGGCATGAAGACTATTGGTTTATTCAATGGGAATAATACCATTATAATGTTAGCTCAAGGGTTGTACGGGTGCCTTTTTCGGGATTATTCTCTATTTTATACGTACCGCCTGCCCGCTCCATTCGTTTCTTGATATTGCCCAGGCCGCTACCGAATTGCCGTAGTTTATCAAAATCGATTCCAACCCCGTTATCGCTAATGGAGATAATAAGTCGTTTATCCACTTTAACAGATATAACCAATCTGTCGGCTTTTGAATGTTTTAAAATATTATTAAAAGTCTCTTTAATGGTCAAAAAAATGTTCCTTCTTTTTTCACCACTAATCTCCAGGTTTTTGGGATAAACAGGGGGTAGATCCACAATGCATTCCACGGAAGTGTTGTCAAAAAATTCCAGCGCATAGATGCGCATATAAGTGATCAGGCTTTCAACAGTATCATTTTCACTTTTCATGGTCCATACCAGGGCATTCATGTTAATAACAAGGTCATTGGCAGCGTTGGAGATCCTTTCAATCTCAGGCAATACCTGGCCCTTCATTTTAGTTTTTACAATCTCGCTCATCAAACGTATACCGGTAAGACCGCTCCCTAGTTCATCATGCAGATCAGCGGAAATGCGGGTGCGTTCATCCTGCTGGGCAGAAAGAACAGCCAATTGTTTTTCGAAATCCTGCATTTCCGTTCTTAACTTCAAACGCTCTCTTTCTTTGGTTCGATCAACTATATCGGTTCTGTTTTTAAAGGCTAATACCGCAAGGAAGACCATAAGCTCAGCCGCCAATCCCAGTTCATAATAAATCAGCGCGTTACTGAAAATAGCCGGAAGAAATGCGCGAAAGCTGGAAGGAGAATTGATCAGGTACAATGATATCGATCCCCCTATTAAAAGAAGAGTATGTCCTACAGCAAGATAGTTGAGTAGTTTATTATTTTTCCTGATGGTGTAAATGATGAAAATAATTGTTCCCAGAATCCACACATCCTTGCTAAGGTTTTCTACTCTGCTTAACCAGGTATAATTTTCATTGTTGAAATACAGGAAGCTGAACAAAGAAATACTTATGATAATAATAATCTGCTCAATGGATAGCATTTTATGCAGCCACGGAAAATTTTTTTTTGCATCAATAAATTTTTTTAGAAATGCGAGGTAAATAAATGTTCCTACGGATTGCATAACAAAATCCAGGTATGCCTCAAAAAAATAATTGAAAGAAGAGGATGTTCTGAAAAGATATGATTTTAGAAAAAACATCAATCCCAAACAAAAAGCAAAGCCTGTATAATACAGGAACTCTATACTTCCATTCAGGATGTACACGGCTATCGAATAAAAGATCATCATCAACAGGATACCCGAAAAAACAAACGTTACTGTATTATTGTCTTTGCCTGAATTCTGAAAAATATTGGTATAAGAATTCAGAAAATAATCCCTGATTAATACAGGTTCGAAAGCATGTGCATTTGTTTTTACAAAGGTAAGTTTGGCTATAAAAACATTTGTTTGGTGTGGTCCCAGTTCTAATGTCTTAACGCCTTCTATTTCGATCAGGGAGTCCGGCAACTTCTCAAATTTATTTTCAATTGTATGCAGCCGGTAAATATCAATTTCACGGAAATAGATGCCCGGCGAAAAATAAAAACTAACATTGGAATCCGCACTGTTTGTAACAATAAATTTCAGGTAAATGTCATTCTGGATCAGTTTGTTGGAAACCTTTATTGGTATGGGGATGCTATCGGTAAAAAGCAGGTTGGGAAGTTGCTGAACAGTTATTGAATGCGTGTTATCCAGGTACCACTTGGCGGGCTTTAGAAGTTTTGCGAATAGTTTTACCGTATCAATCCTTATTGTATCTAATCCTCTCCAATTTTTTGCCTGAACGGTAATACTTGTGCTACCGATAAGCAACATAATCACTATACAGCTTCTCCATTTTATAAAATAGCCGGGCTTTTTCATTTTCTCTTCAGGGAATAGGATGATTTCACTACAATCAACATCCACAGGATCTTTTCTCGCCGGTGAAAAATAATACATACATTAGAACGTTCAAAGGAGGGCCTAAATTCAGCTTTACGCTTCACCAGATGAAATTACAATTTCTTTGCGTAGATCTGAGAGAGACTTTCGAGGGGCTGAGATTGACTTCCGAACGCTTCAAGACGGGCACTTCGAACGTCTGAAGCCAAAATAACCCCTATTGTCATGTCAAACATAAACTATCGGGTATGTTGGCTATCAGCCATCAGCTAAGAATGCCTTATGTTCAACTGATATGCCAATTAGTATGCGGATAAAATATAAACTCTTTTTGATAAACTCAAATAATGAAAACGATGTTTTGGTCAAATCTTAAGGTAAAAGCTTTGGATGATAGCTGATAACTTATAGCTGATAGCCGATAGCCGATAGCTGATAGCCAGTGCTCCAGACACAGTTAACTTAACACTACTTCTAATTGTATGCGGGTTTTCTTATATTCTTATCTTTGCGAACATGGCAAATAAATTGAAATCGAAGAAGAGCCAGGCTCCTGATCCGGATAAACTAAACCCCGAAAAGGAAGAGCAGGTAAAAGTGAAGGAATTGGTTAAAGACGAACGCACCTATAAAATACTGGGAACGATTTTTATACTGATAGCCGTATTCCTGTTTATAGCTTTTACGTCGTACCTGTTTACCTGGAAACAAGACCAGGATAAAGCCAAAGCGCCAAATGCAGCTATTTTATTTGATACACACTATTCAAAGGTAGAGAACCTGTTAGGAAATTTAGGAGCGTATGTGTCTCACCAGTTTTTCTTCAATGGCTTCGGTGTTGCCTCCTTTCTTTTTTGTACTTTCTTTTTTATAGTTGGAGCGAATCTGTTGTTCGGCAGAAAATTGTTTTCGCTGGCCCGAAACCTGCGGTATCTAATCGTAGGCTTGCCGGTATTAAGTATCGCATTTGCTTTTATTACAAAAGGCAATAGTTTCCCCTGGGGTGGGGCGGTTGGTGAAATGAGCAGCGATTGGCTTACACATTTGTTGGGTTGGGTAGGAACTGCCATCCTTCTATTTGTAGCCGCACTGGCGTTTTTTATATGGCGTTTTAACCCGGTATTCACGGTTCCTAAACTTAAAAAAGAAAAAAAACCATGGCAGCCGCCGGTAGATGCTAACAGCAGTAGTGATTATGAAGCAGATGAAAGTGACCACGAAGTAAAACTTTATATTGAAGAACCTGCAGTAAATGGAAAAGAAAAGAAAAATACGCTGAGAACGGAAGGCGGAGTGGTGGTGATACCACCCAGGGAAGACGAAAAAAATCCATATCATGATTTTAAGCTGGTAGAAAAAGATCCATTTGAACTGGAAGTGTTGAAAACGGAAGAAGATTCTTTTATTCCGGTGAAAAATGAACAGGAAGTAAAACCTTCATCTAAACAAAAATCTTCTTACGAGGAAACTGATCTGCCACTGGAAATAAAAAAACTTCCACCATCCATAAAAGAAGAGGAACCTGTAGAAGTTATTAACAGTTTTCCCCGAACAACCATAGAAGATCCTTATGAACCTACGCTGGAACTTCGTAATTACAAGTATCCATCCCTGGACTTGTTGGAGACTCATGGTAGCGAAAAAATTATCCAGGATCCCACCGAACTGGAAACAAACAAGAACCAGATCATTAACACCCTGAAAAATTATGATATAACCATACAAAAGATCTCCGCCACGGTGGGGCCCACTGTAACCTTGTATGAAATTGTGCCTGCAGCCGGTGTTCGTATTTCAAGGATCAAAAACCTGGAAGATGATATTGCCTTAAGCCTGGCCGCACTTGGTATACGTATCATAGCACCGATACCTGGTAAAGGAACCATTGGTATAGAGGTTCCGAATGTAAAGAAAACGATAGTGAGTATGAAATCATTGCTGGCATCTGAAAAATTTCAGAGTAATAATTTTGCCCTTCCTATCGCTATAGGCAAGAAAATAGATAATGAAAATTTCATTGTTGATCTCGCCGCTATGCCACACCTGTTAATGGCGGGTGCCACAGGGCAAGGTAAATCAGTTGGCCTGAATGCCATTCTGGTTTCATTACTATACAAAAAACATCCCTCACAACTGAAGTTTGTTTTAGTGGATCCTAAAAAGGTGGAATTAAGTATTTACAAAACAATTGAGTTGCACTTCCTCGCCAAATTACCTGGGGAAGAGGATTCTATCATTACAGACACCAAGAAAGTTATCCATACTCTAAATGCGTTATGCATTGAAATGGATAACCGGTACGATCTTTTAAAAGAAGCCGGCACCAGGAACATTAAAGAGTACAACGAGAAATATATAAAGCGCAGGCTGAACCCGCAAAAAGGCCACCAGTTTTTACCTTTTATTGTATTGGTTATTGACGAGTTTGCTGATCTGATCATGACGGCCGGTAAAGAAGTGGAAATGCCAATCGCTCGCCTGGCACAATTGGCAAGGGCCGTGGGCATTCACCTTATTATCGCCACCCAGCGTCCTTCTGTAAATATTATCACCGGCACAATAAAAGCCAACTTTCCCGCACGTATTGCCTTTAAAGTGTCGTCTAAAATCGATTCGCGCACTATTCTTGATACGGGCGGTGCCGAGCAATTGATAGGAAAGGGTGATATGCTGATTTCTTACAATGGAGAACTAACGCGCTTGCAGTGTGCCTTTGTTGATACACCGGAAGTGGAAACCGTTACTGAATTTATTGGCGAGCAAAGAGGTTATCCCCAGCCGTTCCTTTTGCCCGAATATGTAGACGAAAAAGAAATGGAAGGGAAGAATTTTGATCTGAATGAAAAAGACCCGTTGTTTGAAGATGCCGCCCGACTTATTGTTCAAAACCAGATGGGGTCCACATCTTTACTACAGCGTAGAATGAAACTGGGGTATAATAGAGCCGGCAGGTTGATGGATCAATTAGAATCTACCGGTATTGTGGGACCGAACCAGGGTAGTAAGGTAAGAGAAGTGCTGATTAAAACAGAATCTGACCTGGAACAACATTTGAGTAACCTCATATAAGGAAGTTAGGAGCGTGTTAAGAAAGCGCTGGAAAAATAATCATTGCAACCAATGGATTCATACGTCCGTTCTTTACGATATCTTTATACATCATAAATTCTCAATAAAAGCCATATGAAGACAAGTCTATATTTATTTATTACATTCCTGGCACTAAATGCAGATGCCGTGGCTCAGGGTAGTAGCCAGGGGACTAGTGATGCGGCGGCGAAAAGTATTCTGGATAAAGTAAGTACTAAATTCAAATCCTTCAAAGGTGTACAATCTAATTTCAGTCTTATAGTAGAAGATGGAAACGGTAAAGTGCAGGGAAATAAGAAAGGGATCGTTTTTATGAAAGGGGCCAAGTACCGGGTAAGTATAACCGGTCAGGAAATATTTTGCGACGGTAATAATATCTGGACATTTGATAAAGCTTCCAACGAAGTAACCATCTCTAAATTCGACCCCACTGCGAATGCTATAACTCCTCAAAAGTTATTCACAAATTTTTATGATAAAGATTTCTTATATAAACTGAATGGAGAAAAAAAGCAGGGAGCAAAAACAATACAGGAAATTGAAATGACCCCGTTGGATAAAACTAAAACTTTTCATAAAGTGCTGGTTTATGTAGATAAGGGTGCCCAAACCATTTACAGCACCAGGGTAATTGAGAAAAATGGTAATAAATATACCTATACTGTTTCTTCTCTTAATGGCAATGCTAATATAGCCGATAACCAGTTTGTGTTTGATAAAAGTAAATACCCGGGCGTAGAAGAGGTTGATTTGCGTTGATGCCCGGTCGACAATCGGTGGGCCGGGACAATTCTCGTCTCCACCCGCAATCCATTTGTACTAATAAAGCATTTTATTCTCCCCATCTGAAGGCACTCACATTTAGTCCTGCCAGGTCCAGCACGCGATCTGTAACAGTAGCCGCAATGGTTTCGATAGTTTGTGGCTTACTATAAAAAGATGGTGTTGCCGGACAAATAATTCCTCCTGCAAGAGTAACTGTTTCCATATTACGAATATGAACCAGGTTATAGGGAGTATCACGGATCACGCAAATAAGCTTCCGTCTTTCCTTCAAAACCACATCGGCGGCCCGTGTAATAAGATCGTTGGAAATGCCGGTAGCAATTCTTCCCAGCGTGCCCATGGAACAGGGAATGATTATCATAATATCAAATTGCCCGGAGCCTGACGCAAAAGGGGCAAAAAAATCCTGTTGACTATAAAACGTAACCGGGTAATCTTTATAATCTTCATTATCCAGTTCAGTTTTCCAGACTGTTCGTGCATTTTCCGTCATCACTACACTCAGGTTGTTCCATTGATCTTTTAAAGTAATTAATTTATCTAAAATTACTTTAGTATAAATAGAACCACTTGCTCCGGTTACTGCTACCACAATTTTGTGCATGAGGAGTGCGTTTAATTAAAAAAAATCGATTGACCTTATTTGTCAGAATCAGTTGATCGATAGCTTTAGGCGTATTTCTTATTTTAATCACCAGTTCAATCAGCTAAATCAACCGTCTAAAACAAAAATACTATGTATATAGTTTGAGTTATTTGTGTTATTTCCTTAATGCTGTATTTTTCGGGCAGTGCTATTGAAGTAGAAAAGCATCCCTTTCCTGGTCTGGGAAGACTTTTACATATAATAGTGCCTATCGCACAAATAATATTTCCCTCTACTTTACACATGGCAGATTGTCTTATCCTGCAACGGTAATAATACCAAAGGATAATTCACGCCCACTGTGTATACCCGGATATCTCACGCCTACAGAAATAGAATTGCCGCTGAAATATTTTGGTGAGAATAAGTACGTCAGGGTTTCTTTTGAAGATTACAACAAGCAATTCAAATAACCCTGGTAAAATAACTATACAGATGATTTTTTGACAGGGGTAAATGCTCCATTAAATTTTGATGGCTTAAGTGCAACCCTTTTTTATATTTTAATGTCTGGTGAATAGGTTTTTCATAGGATATTGGAATAAACGGGGCTGGATTTTAATCCTCGGCCCCAAATTTTTAAATTATTATATCCACCTGCTCACTTAAGGGAAAACCCTTATCCTCAAATTGATCACGATCAATTTTAAGGGTAAGTGGGTAAAAAATTATATTGTTCCAACCGATGTCTCAACTTGAATATATACCTTTGATTTTTCATAGGATAAGGTTTAATGGTTAATGGTATTTGATTAGAGCATCCCGCCATACGGCGGGATCTTTTTTTCATAGAATTGTCGGGAAGTATAATAATGCACAAAGGGCAAAAGAATCTCAGATTCTTTTGCCCTTTGTGCATTATTATGCTTCATTAACTTGATGAGTCTCAAACCTCATACCTCAAACCTGCATTAGTAGGCTTCTGCCATATCCGGTATTTCTGCCACTTTATACTCGCCCGCATCTAATTTCTTCTTCGTAGCTGAAAAAGCCTGCAGCGTTAATTCAATATCTTCATCCGTATGCACCGCCGTCGGAATCAGTCTGTAAATTATCTGTCCCCGGGGGATTACCGGAAAAACAACAATAGAGCAGAAAATGTTATAATTTTCACGAAGATCCAGGATCATAGAGGTAGCCTCGGGCACATCCCCTTTCATAAATATGGGTGTAACCGGGCTGTTTGTTTTCCCAATATCAAATCCTCTTTCTTTTAAACCGTTTTGTAATTTGTTTACGTTATACCAAAGCTTTTCTTTTAATTCCGGCATTCTTTTAAGCATGTTCATACGGGTAAGCATACCTTCTACAATAATCATGGGAAGGCTCTTGGCAAATATCTGGGAGCGGGTGTTATAACGCAGGTAGGAAACAACATCTTTAGGTCCGGCAATAAAGGCGCCGATGCTGCCCATGGATTTAACGAATGTGGAAAAATACAGGTCTATCCCTGCCTGGCATCCCTGTTCTTCATCGGCACCTGCACCTGTTGCACCCATGCTGCCGAAGCCATGTGCATCATCTATCAATATTCTAAACGAATGTTTTTCTTTCAATGCAACAATTTCCTTCAATTTGCCCTGATCTCCCGCCATCCCGAACACACCCTCAGTAATTAACAAAATGCCCCCACCTGATTTATCGATCATTTTTTGTGCCCGTATTAATTGCTTTTCACAATCTTCAATATCGTTGTGCTTGTAGGCATAACTGTAACCCATATGTAAACGGATACCGTCAATGATACAGGCATGGCTTTCCGCATCGTAAACAATTACGTCACGCCTGTTCACCAAAGCATCAATACAACTCATAATTCCCTGGTAGCCAAAATTTAATAACATAACATCTTCTTTGTTAATAAATTCGGCAATTACCGTTTCTAACTTGTCGTGCAGGGAACTGTTACCACTCATCATACGAGCACCCATCGGGTAACCCATACCCCATTTGGCGGCAGCCTCAGCATCGGCCTTCCTGGCAGTGGGGTGATTAGCCATGCCCAGGTAGTTATTTAAACTCCAAACAATCTTTTCGTGGCCACGAAAGAACATTCGGTTTCCTAATTCGCCTTCCAGTTTTGGAAAGGCAAAATAACCGTGAGCTCGTTTCATATGTTGGCCAATCTGGCCGCCATCCTTCACTAATTTCTCGAATACATCTGCCATGTTGGGGATACTTCTTTTGGTTTAAAAATTGAAGCTAAGGTACTGCTTTTAATAAAACGTATTACTTTTATCAATATAACCAACAGGGGGAAAACCTATTAAACCCTAATTATTTCGAATACACCGTATAAAATGTGTTTCTAATTAAACGCCTGCGAATATCCGTTGCAAAACCACCACTACCGGAATTTAACCGTAAGTATAAAATTTATTGTAAATGTGCGTTTACGTGAAAAACCTTCGCTACGAATCACTTAGTTTTACCACAATAATTTAAATATATATTATGGTACAAATCCGCTACTCATTCAAAAAATGGGTGCTGTTACTGACAATACTAACGGTTACAGGTATTTCCTATGCGCAACTTGATCTTACCGCAAAAATACCATTGGACCCCAAAGTGAAGGTAGGCAAATTGGATAACGGGCTCACTTATATAATCCGGCAGAATAACAAACCAGAAAAAAAGGTGGAATTAAGACTGGTCATCAATGCCGGAAGTATACTGGAGGATGATGCCCAGCAGGGCCTGGCTCATATGAGCGAACATATGGCTTTTAATGGAACCACCCATTTTAAAAAGAATGAAATTATATCCTTTTTGCAAGACATTGGGGTGGGCTTTGGGAACGACCTGAACGCTTATACAAGTTTTGATGAAACAGTGTATATGCTGCCAATTCCCACAGACAAAAAAGAAAATCTTGAAAAGGGGTTCCAGGTATTGGAAGATTGGGCTCATGGTGTTACCTATAATACAGAAGATATCAATAGTGAAAGACCAATAATTTTAGAAGAAAGTCGTTTGGGCAAGGGTGCCGGCGACCGAATGTTTAAAAAGATTTATCCACGTTTGTTTGAAGGTTCCATTTATGCCAAGCGGTTACCTATAGGGTTAGACAGCATCATCAAAAATTTTAATCCGGACGACATCCGCCGCTTTTACAAGGACTGGTACCGGCCAAACCTAATGGCAGTAATTATAGTAGGGGATATAGACCCGCTTGTGGCTGAATCAATGATTAAAAAACATTTTTCTTCGTTGATAAATCCGGCTAACACACGTGCTCGTATAACCGCTGATGTACCGCCTTATAAATCCAGCGACGCCGTTGTGGTTACAGATAAAGAAGCCACTACATATAATGTTTCTATCAATTACGGAGCTACTAAAGAAGAACCGAATGTTACAATCGCTGATTATCGAAAGGATATTGTAAAGCAGATTTTCACATCGCTGCTTAATCAACGACTACAGGAACTTACCCAAAAAGAGAACCCGCCGTTTTTATATGGAAGAGTGAATTTCGGCTCCTATGCCCGTGGGTATGAGTCCTTCAGCGCCGCTGCCGGTGTAGGAACAGGAGATGTTACCAAAGGATTAAATGCATTGGTAGAAGAGATTGAAAGAGTTAAGAGATTTGGGCTTACCGCAAATGAATTAGAAAGATCCAGGAAAAATATACTCAGTAATTATGAGCGTCAATACAATGACCGGGATAAAAATGAATCAGAGAATTTTACGTATGAATATATCAATTATTTTTTACAACAGGAGCCTTCTCCCGGCATCGAAAAAGAATTTGAATATGTAAAAGCTTTACTGCCCACAATTACCCTGGAGGAAGTGAATGCCATTGTTAACAAGTTTAAGGACGAGAAAAACCGGTTCGTGTATGTTACAGGACCGGAGCCCAAAGCTGACGAAAAATTGCCGTCAGGGGAAGACCTGATAGCGATAATTGATGCAAAGGAGAAATCAACTATTACGGCTTACGAAGAAAAGGCTGTCGCCACTTCTTTGTTAAAGGAAGAACCCAAACTTGGTAAAATTGTATCAAGAACCAGTAATGCTGTACTAGGTACGTCGGAATTAAAACTTAGTAACGGTGTTACTGTTACATTGAAACATACAGATTTTAAAAATGACCAGATCCTGATGGCGGCTACCCGTGCCGGTGGTAAAAATAATTATGGTCTTGCCGATAAGTATAATGCAGAATACGCCACTACTATCATTACAACTATGGGAGTTGGAGACTTTCCTCCAACTGAACTAAGAAAAGTATTAGCTGGCAAATCTGTGTCAGTAGGCCCGGTGTTCACTGATATTTCTGAAGGTCTTAATGGTAACTCAGGTGTGAAAGACCTGGAGTCATTGTTTCAATTGACTTATTTGTATTTAACTGCCCCAAGGAAGGATACGGCGTTATTTCATTCGTTTGTGCAAAAGAATAAATCGCAGTTTGCTATGTTGGGCGCTAATCCACAGGCTGCCTTTATCGACACTATGTATAAGGTATTGTTCGCTAACAACCCCCTGGCGCCGGTGGCCGTGCCGAAAAGTGAATATTTTGACAAGATAGACCTGGATCGTTCTTTCGCCATTTACAAAGAAAGGTTTGCAGACGCAAAAGGAATGAATTTTATTTTTGTAGGAAGTTTTAATGAAAAACAAATAGTACCATTAATTGAAAAATATATTGGCAGTTTACCATCCGGTACTATCAAAGCAGCATTTATTGACAATAAAGTACGTCCCGTTTCTGGAAGTCAAACCCTTACTGTTAACAGGGGCAAGGAAGACAAAAGCCTGATATTGGCATTTTATACCGGTGAAATACCTTTTAGTGAAGACATTGAATTAAAAGTTCGTGCGCTTAGTGAAATCCTGAACATTCGTATAATCGAAGAACTTAGAGAAAAAGTGCAGGGTATTTATGGAGGGGGAACGTTTGCCAACGTGGAAAAGATGCCTTATTCAAACTATAGCCTGGTATTGCAACTGCCGTGTGGACCCGAAAAAGTAGATACTTTGCTGAAAGTGGTACATAAAGAATTTGATGACCTGGTAAAGAATGGCCCGTCACAAAGCTATTTGGATAAGGTGAAGAAGCAATGGAAGGAGAAATATAGAACAAACGTAAAAGAAAACGGTACGTGGCTTAACCAGATAAAAGGGTACAAATTGCAAGGTGGAGATCCGAAACGTTTTATTGATTATGAAAAGTATGTAGATCTGTTAACGGTGAAAGATGTGCAACAGGCTGCGAAGCTTGTGCTGGCAGGCAAGAATCAATTTACTGCAGTACTGATGCCTGAAAAATACGGAAATACTACTACCACAAGTTCTCCGCCAGCCGCCTCCGCCGGTAACCGCAAAATAAACGTAAAGCAAATCATTGTTTTAGACCAACCGGATTTTAAGGTGGATTTATATGATAATGGTGATATTGACGGAGACAGTATAACGGTATACTTTAACGGTCAGATAGTAGCAGAAAAACAAAAATTAACCGATAAGGCGATATCCCTGCAATTAAAAGCCGATCCCGACAAGAGTAACGAATTAGTGATGTATGCGGATAACCTGGGATCAATACCTCCGAATACCGCCCTGATGAAGGTAACAGCTGATGGAAAAATTTATGAAGTTAGATTGGAATCCAGTACTGATCAAAGCGGGGCCGTAGTCTTCACTCTGAAGAAATAAATATTGCTATCGGCTATCGGGTATCGGCTATCGGCTATCGGCGAATAGCTGATAGTGGAATATTATTTTATGGGATATTAATATTAGGTCATTGGTAATTTTCTTATTGTTCATTGGCTGAAAGCTGGCAGCTGACTGCTGATAGCCAATAGCTGATAGCCGATAGCTGATAGCCGACAGCACAAGCTATCCCACACAAGGTTAAAAAAAAAGTCCGGCAAAAATGCCGGACTCTAACTAATGATTTATTCATTACAAAACTAGTAGTCGTTTCTTCTGTTAAAACCGCCGCCGCTGCTGCTGCTTCTTCCGCCGCCGCTACCGCCGCTACCGCCGCCGTAACCACCACGACTTCCACCGCCGCCACCACCGCCGTAACCGCCACGACTTCCACCGCCGCCGCCACCACTGCCGAAGCTTTTCTTCTTAAATCCACCACCAGCTCCGCCTTGTTTAGGCTGAGATTCGTTAACAACAATACTACGACCAGAGATTTCAGAACCGTTCAGGCCATCAATAGCTGCCTGACCTTCGCTGTCATTGGTCATTTCAACAAAACCGAAACCTTTACTGCGGTTGTTGTTGAATTTGTCGGTAACAATTTTTGCAGAAGTAACTTCGCCATAAGGAGCGAATAAATCTTGTAAGTCTTGCTCAGTCATTGTCCAACTGAGATTTCCAACGTAAATGTTCATCTTAATTTTTTTTAAATAATTGAATAAACCATAATGAACACAGCAACCAATGAACCAGAGAAACATTTACTTCG
>JBDSBP010000475.1:0-12749 GCA_039921525.1 Chitinophagaceae bacterium
GTTATTTTGGCTATCAGCTATCAGCAGTCAGCTATCAGGAAAACAATGCTAGAATTAGTTTCCTCCTGATAGCTGATAGGGGAAGGCTGATAGCCAAAGCGTCATTTTAGAGTTGACATAACACTAGACGGTTTAAAGTTCAAAGTTTAAAGTTTACGAAGTTTGTTAGTTCGAAAGTTGGATGGTAAAGCGAATAGCTAATGCTGACAGCTCTTACAATTTCTGACAAGCAATTTTCGTTACATTAATGCCATTCATATAGCTACCTTCAAACAATGAATGGATTTCATTAATCTGCTTTTACGATTATGCGTATATGTAAATTTTTTATATCGGTTGGCTTACTGATGATTTTCACCAGCTGTAGTAAGCAAACAGATACTATCGACTCTGCAGCTATCAGCGATTACTACCCATTACAGGTTGGGAAGTATGCTATTTATCAATTAGATTCTACCGTTTATGTCCGTTTCGGACAGGTGAAAGAAATTCATAGTCACGTAATAAAGGATATTGTAGATGCGCAACTGACTGATAATTCCGGAAGGCCCTCTTTCAGGGTAGCTCGATTTTACCGAAGCACTGTCGATACTTCGATATGGATTGAACATGCAACGTATATGGTGACGCCGCTGGATAAATCATTGGAAGTAATTGAAGATAACCTGCGCTTTATCAAATTGCAATTACCCATCAAAGACCTTTTTTCGTGGAATGGTAACCGTTATCTACCGGATGACCTGTTTCCCGAATATGGTTTTAATAGTACCGCACATTCACATTTAGGTAGTTGGGAATATAATTATGAAAATGTGAACAGCAGTGTAACAATAAACGGTCATGTATTTGATAGCACTATTACGATAACCAGTTCTATTACCGACTCTACCGGCTTTCCCCCGGTCGCCAAAAACGGGCCCGCGTTCAAAACAGTGTGGGAAGAGAAATATGCAAAAGGCATAGGACTGATCTCTAAATATATCAGCCTGGAAGAATTTCAACCGAGCAGCGTTACTTATCCTAATGGATATTATTCGGGCTTCGCGTTGAAACAAAAGATGATTGCACACAACTAACCTGCTTTTTTAATTTTTTTCATGAAGAGATTATGTTTTTTGACTGCCTGCCTTATCATGGTCAACCTGGTTGCCGAGGCGCAGTATTCCCGTTACATAATCATTTTCAAAAACAAAAAGGAAACTCCTTTTACCCTGGCTAATCCTTCTCTATACCTGTCCGAAAAATCTATCTCGCGAAGGAGCCGTCAAAACATACCCGTTGATTCAACAGATCTTCCCATAACACCTGCTTACATTGAAAGCATTCGTTCCGTCAAGAATGTACGAATACTAAACAAGTCGAACTGGCTGAACCAACTTTGCATAAGCACTACCGATCCAAATGCGCTGGCTACTATCAACTCTTTCAGTTTTATAAAAGCAACAACACCGGTAGCATTAAGAGTGATGTCTTCATCTACATATGATCCTCAAAAAGATATAGAACTGGAAGAACCATTTTCCAGGTTAAACAGAACGGGCTCTGTTTCGGCCAATTCCCTTAATTATGGAAATACATTTAACCAGGTTCATCTTCATAACGGAGAATATTTGCACAACCTTGGATTTACCGGTGAAGGCATTACCATTGCTATTTTAGATGCCGGGTTTTTCGGGTATAAAACCAATCCTGCATTCGACAGTGTTCGTTTGCAAAACAGGGTCTTAGGCGAATGGGATTTTGTTGCCGGTGAGCAAAGTGTAAATGAAGATAATACACATGGTATGTATTGCTTTTCTATTATGGCTGCCAATCGCCCGGGTACAATGGTGGGCACTTCGCCCAAAGCGAAATTTTACCTGTTCAGGACAGAAGACGTGAGTTCCGAATACCCGGTAGAAGAACAGAACTGGGCTGCTGCCGCGGAACTGGCAGACAGCCTTGGCGTTGATATGATCTCTTCTTCTTTAGCTTACTCAGATTTCGATGTTCCTTCTTTCAGCTATAGTTATACGCAAAGAAACGGGAATACAGCGATAGTGACCAGGGCCGCTGACCTCGCTGCTCAAAAAGGTATTATTGTTATGAACTCTGCGGGAAATTCAGGTGCAAGCACTAGTGACCTGAAATTTATTGGGTGCCCTGCAGATGGGGACAGTGTGGTAGCCGTTGGAGCTGTAGATGCTACTGGTGCAATAGCAGCATTCTCCAGCATTGGACCAAACGGCGCAGGCAAACGTAAGCCCAATATAGTTTCCGTAGGGGTAGCCACCACCCTTGCAGGCATAGATGGAAATCCTGAAAGTGGCAACGGAACTTCGTTTGCCAACCCAAACATCGCCGGGCTAATAGCCTGTTTCTGGCAGGCCTTCCCGGAAATTAGCAATATGAATATTATAGATGCGGTGCAAAGAAGCTCTCATAAATATAATAATCCCGATGATCGTTTTGGATATGGCATCCCGGACTTTAAGAAGGCATTCGCCATACTGATTAAGAAAAGTTTTAATGGTACTATTAGTAACGAAAAATGCATTGTTAATTTTAACTGGGCTAGTAAGGTCGATAAAACAATGCGATATGAAGTTGAAAGAAAAACGGGTACAGATACGGGTTATACGAAAATTGCTGCTATTAATGGAACCTCATCAATTTTTGCGATGGGGAGTTATTCATTCCGCGATACCATAAGGTCGCTATCTCCCACCGTTGTGAGATACCGGTTAAAACAGATTTTGCCAGGAGATAGTGCTTTAGTGTTATTGGATTCATCCATTTCTATTACAAGCATTTGCTTAACAAATAATGATATTATAGTAAGTCCCAATCCATTCAATAACAATATTAACGTTGTAGTAAATTCTTCAGAGCCCATTCAAAAAATAAGTATCGGTTTATATAATATGCTGGGGCAAAGGCTGTATTATTTTGAAGGTTCAAAACCGGCCGGGTTATATTCACACGCAATTCCCGGGGCTGGCTTACCTGCAGGAGGTTATATTATAACTATCAGGGATAATCGAAAAATGATTTATTCGAAGAAGATTGTAAAGTAGCTGTTGACTCAACCTGTGGTTACACCTTTTTAAATACCGCCACAAACATCGTATCCGCCTTCATTTCATAACCAGTCAGTATTTCCATTATCTCTAATTGAAGACCGAAATTTTTCTGGATAAAATTTACCATCCCTTCATTTTCCTTACTAAAAATAGAACAGGTAACATATATCAGCCTGCCTAAATCCTTTAATTTCGGAATTATTTGCGAAATAATTTTTTCTTGCAGATCATTATAGTAGCTGATTTTGCCGGGATCAAAAAAATACAATTGTTCCGGAGTCCTGGCCCAGGTGCCTGACCCGCTGCAGGGTACGTCTGCTATAATATATTCGAACTTTCCTGGTGGCATGGTGCTGCCCGATACGGAAAGATCAGTAACGTAAGAATTATATTTAGTAACTCCTGCGTGTTGAAAGCGTTGTTTAAGGTTTTGAAGGATGGAAACTCTTGAATCTGAAACCGTCAGTTTGATTTCGGGATTAAGGTCATACGCCATTATGGATTTTCCACCGCTGCCGGCACAGCAATCCCAAAGAGTGATTGTCTGTTGTCCCGATTGCTTATTCTGCAAGTTGAAGAAGTCTCCCACCCGTTGGGAATTATAATCCTGGATTACAACTTCTTCATCAACTTGAAGAAGCTCGTCAATTTTGGTGGCGTTTGCCAGTACAATGCAATTATCAATAAGTTTGGTGAAAGGGATACCGGCCCCTGTTAATTTTAGGCTTACCGTTTCTTGCTGATGTGGACGGACACGTAAAAATAAGTCAGGTTGCTGCAAATGCGATAAGCCGAAAAGATCTTTATCTACCTTGCTACTCAACTCTCCCTGCCAGGGAAAAACAGCATCTGCTATCCAGTAAACACTCTCCTTTTCCAGGAATGCCGCCTTCTCCGGTAGTGATATAGAAATACTGTCATTCCATAATGGTTTGAAGGATGCAAGCAACTCGTTGGAAGATCTATTACATAAAAATAGCCCGATAAGTATTTTTTCTTCAAGTGAAAGACTATTAATCGAGTGCCCCAATCGGTAAAAGCTATAAACCGCCTGGGAGATGATCTTTCTATCCTTCGATCCCATTTGTTTATGCTGTCTGAAAAAATCCTTTAACCAGGTTGACAAGGGAATTCTGCCGTTGTAGTCTTCGATTATAATTTTACTGGTGTTCAAATAAGCGGTCCATCTGCTCATATTGCGAATGTAGGGGAAAGATAAAACATGAAAGTTCAGAATTTATCTAACCAATATTTTTCTTCCCATAACCAATATAAATTTAAACCGGGAGAAAGACTCATCCCCTCTCACATCAATCCGTTGAAGTAAAAATTTGTTTTTTACAGGAAGTTTATTGACCCTGTTACCAATGCGAAACGCTAACTGAATACCATTTGCCTGCAAGGTTTGAAATAATTGATTTCTTTTAATTGGATCTTTTTTGGGATAGGCCCCATAGGTGTAGGCCAGGCAGGGTTGATAAAGAATTCCCAAATGATCAAGATGGAGGCGGCACTTTTTAACATCTTCGCTAATTTGCGCTATGGTTAGGTCATCATAACTTTTATGTTCGTAGGTATGCAAGCCATATTGAACGGCATCACTCATCATTTTAGTTTCATCAACATTTAGATATTCAGTTTGTGAGGAAACATCAATGCCCGTAGACTGGATTAATCCTGCTATTAAAAATATGTTGGCCTTCATTCCATACCGCTGCAACAATGGATAGAGATTAGAATAATTATCTTTATATCCATCGTCGAATGTAAGTAATACAGGTTTTGAGGGTAGCGCTTTTTTGCCATTTACGCAATCGAGCAATTCGCTTAAAAATATTGTAGTATATTTTTCTTTTACAAGATGACGGAAATGATTTTCCAAATGCTTAATAGAGACCGTGAGGCTATCGGGGAAAGCCGTATCTGCAACCTTATGATACATTAAAACCGGCAGTCCATTAAATGTGATACCAGCGAATGTATATATTAAAGCACAAACAGCCAGACCGATCACTACTGCGGAAATTAAATTGACCATCTATTGCTGCTTTGTTCAACCTCTTCCAGAACACGCGTTCTTTTTTGATTTTCGAATTTGGGTTCCTCTGTTAAATACTCCGGTTCAAGGTCAATATCAACTAAGTGAGGTATACCTAAATCTCTGAGTTCCTTCATTTTTGCATGGAATTCGCGGATCTTTATATATTTTACAAAGTGATAAAAAGCGTTAAAAACAGACCAATAAAACCCGCTTTGGCCGTTCAGAAGGTTCTTTTCAAGGAAATAATATTTTAAGAAATTCAATGGAATAGCCAATACTACCATAAACAGAGACCTTGTTTTACCTTGTTCGTAGGCCATTTCAGCACCGTAGCTTGAATATTTATTGAATTTATTAAAGTAATGTGAAACATTCCGGTAACTGTAGTGAAGGATATTGTTCTTTAGTTTTTTCTGCTCGCCTTCCAAAACAATTCTTTCATGAACTTTACGGTCATCAAAGTTCCCCGCTTCTTTATTAAATAACCGGAGGAAATATCGCCAGGCTTCTTTTCCGTACTTGAATTCCTTCCCCATAAAAACAAAGGTCATCGGAATTAAATAGCCTAGGGCAGAGGGATTTACCATTTCTTCTTTGATCTCCTCCACCAGTTCATCTGAAAGCACTTCATCCGCATCAAGACACAATACCCATTTATTCCTGGCAAGTGAAACAGCAAATTGTTTCTGCTTTCCATATCCATCGAACTGACGGTGATAAATTTTGCAGCCAAATTTTTTGCATACTTCCAGGGTATTGTCTGTGCTTCCGCTGTCTACAATAATGATCTCGTCACTCCAGCTAAGCTTTGGAAGTAACCGGCGTAAGTTGTTTTCTTCATTACAGGTAATAATAACGGTACTAACGGATTGCATATTCGAGCCTTTAAATAATTTAAAGGTTTCTAGAGGAATGGAAAATAAGACACCACTAACAACCCGGTAAAAATGAAGTATTATTTTGAGATTTCCTATAGGAATTATACTTATTTATACCTTCTAATGGTTTAATTGTCCTAACGCAATTAAAAAAAGCTGGTGAGCTTATTTCTGAGGTCTTATGAAGTAACTGCTGATATTCTCTAGACCCGTAAAAAGCGAACTGAATTTGATTGGTAAACTGTCGCGTAAAAATCAGTAAGCAAAGCGCCGTTGCATGCATTTATTCAAAGTCACTGAGGCAATTTGGCTGAAATAACTAACAAGGGTGGAATGTTTCATCCAGTTTTTTCATTGTCACTTCGGAAGTCGGGTCGTACGATCTCGCAGGACAAAATTACAGCTCCAGCAGGGCCTTAACAGGATCCTTACCAAACAAGAGTAACTCAGGATTTTCCAATAATTCTTTCACCCTCACCAAAAAACTTACTGATTCCCGGCCATCAATAATCCGGTGATCGTAACTTACTGCCAGGTACATCATTGGTTTAACTACAACCTGGCCGTTAACAGCAATGGGTCTTTCCTGTATTTTATGCATGCCCAAAATGGCCGATTGGGGGATGTTGATTATAGGGGTACTCATGAGGGAACCGAATACACCACCATTTGTGAGGGTAAACGTTCCACCCTGCATTTCTTCCATGGTAAGTTTACTCTCTTTTGCCTTGGTAGCAAGCTCTACCACTTTCTTTTCAATTTCAGCCATACTTAAACTTTCGGCATTGCGGATTACGGGTACCACTAATCCTTTAGGGGCTGACACGGCTATTGAAATATCGCAGTAATCATGATAAATAATCTCGTCTCCGTCGATGTAGGCATTTACGGAAGGCCATTCCTGCAAGGCAAAACATGTGGCCTTGGTAAAAAAACTCATAAAACCCAGGTTCACTCCATGCTTTTTATTAAATGTTTCTTTATTCTTTGTTCGTAATTCCATTATACGGCTCATATCCACTTCGTTAAAAGTAGTAAGCATCGCTGTAGTATTTTTCGCTTCCACCAGCCTTCTTGAAATGGTTTTACGAAGATTGCTCATCTTCTCTCTTTTCTCTTCCCTGCTAAACAGGCTTTTCCCAACTGATCTTCCGGGATTATTTAAAGCCTCCAGTACATCGTTCTTCAAAATTTTCCCATTCACACCCGATGCAGTAACCGATTTAGGATCAACTTTTTTATCAGCAATGATAGCCGCCGCCACGGGTGATGCCTTCATATCATTTGGAACAGATGTAACAGGGGCTTCAGCAGCAGGCTTCGCTTCTGGTGCTGTTACGGAAGCTTTAGTGCCTTCCTGTTTCGCCGGTTGCGCGGCAGTAGTTTCCGGAGCTGCTTTTCCCTCGGGCTTGGCGGCAGTTTCATCAATCTGCGCCACAACGTCTCCTATCTTTAATGTATCACCTTCTTTTCCTATCGTCTTTAAAGTACCTGCCTTTTCAGCATTAACTTCAAATGTGGCTTTCTCACTTTCCAGTTCAGCAATCACTTCATCTCTTTCAACATAATCCCCTTCTTTTTTTAACCATTTTATCAGTGTTACTTCGCTTATAGATTCTCCAATCGTTGGAACTTTAATATCGATCATATTGTGTGTTTCGTGTTTGGGATTAGCTATCAGCTGTCAGCTGTCAGCTGTTCAAAATTAAACTCAAAAATCATTATTCTTTGTACTCGGTTATTAATTTTACAAATTCATAATTTATACAGACCTTACCAGGCACTCCATCGATAGCCGATAGCCGATAGCTGCAAGCTGCAAGCTTATATACTGAACGCCGTATCAATGATCTCTTCCTGTTCCTGCTTGTGCACTTTCGAATACCCGGTGGCCGTTGAAGCACTGGGCTGACGGCTGATGACCCCGAAATTAATTGTTTTCAGGTTCATCTGTAAAAATGAAGCTGCACCCATGTTTAACGGTTCTTCCTGTACCCAGAACCAGGTTGCTTTATTATACTTTTGGTAAAGCGCTTCCAGTTTTTTAAAGGGGATAGGGTAAATTTGTTCCAGCCTTATTAAAGCTATATCCTTCCTGTTATCTTTTAACTGGCGTTCTGCCATATCGAAATAGATCTTACCTGAGCAAAATAAAACCTTTTTTACCAGATTGGCATCATTCGCGAATGCATCATCCACTACCTCGTTAAACCTGCCATTAGTAAACTCTTCAATTTTTGAATAGCTTCCCGGATACCGCAGATAAGCTTTTGGTGAAAAGATTATCAGGGGTTTTCTGAACGGCCAGGCGATCTGCCTTCTCAATGCATGAAACAGGTTGGCTGCGGTTGTAATATTCACAATTACCATATTATATTCTGCACACATTTGCAGGAATCTTTCCATTCGGGCACTGCTATGTTCCGGCCCCTGACCTTCATAGCCATGTGGTAATAACATCACCAGCCCGCTCATTTTCTGCCATTTCGTTTCAGCAGCAGCAATAAACTGGTCTATCATGGTTTGGGCCCCGTTTGCAAAATCACCGAACTGTGCTTCCCATAACACCAATGCGTTAGGATTGGCAATAGAATATCCATATTCAAACCCAAGTACACCATATTCACTTAATAGAGAATTATAAATTCTGCATATGCCTTCCGCTTCGGGAACCCTGCTTAAACGATTGTATTTTTCATCTGTATTTTCATCTCTTAACACTGCGTGACGATGAGAGAAAGTACCACGCTGAACATCCTGGCCACTCATCCTGACATCAACACCATCCTTCAACAGGCTTCCATAAGCCATTAACTCGCCCGTGGCCCAGTCAACTTTTGACTCATCGGTATATAATTTGATTTTCTCCTGGATCAGTTTTTCTACTTTTCGCAGCGGTTTAAAATTTTCAGGCCACACCATCAGCGCATTAAAGATGCTTTTGAAAGAAGCTTCATTTATAGCAGTAACAGGTGATTCATCAAAGTCCTGGCCGGCGGCTTTTCTAAGATCCTGCCACCACAATTCAGGTTTCTGGAAAGTATATGGTAAAGGGTTTTGCTTAATTTCATCCAGGCGTTCCTGCAATTCGGCCCAGAATTTTTTCTCCAGTTCCACGGCCAGGTCGGCATCAATAGAACCATTGGCAATCAGCGTTTGAGTATAAACTTCCCGGGGATTGGGGTGCTTATCGATCAATGCGTATAAGTGAGGCTGTGTATATTTTGGATCATCACCCTCATTATGCCCGTGTTTGCGGTAACAAACCATATCTATAAATACATCGCTATTAAACTCCTGCCGGTAACGGGTAGCTATTTCAGCGCACTTAACCACGGCCTCCGGGTCATCTCCGTTTACATGAAATACGGGGGCCTGAACTGTTGCAGCTAGGCTGGTACAATAATCGGAAGTCCTGGCATCATCAAAATCAGTTGTAAATCCTATCTGGTTATTGATTACAAAATGAATAGTGCCGCCAGTATAATATCCGTTTAAACCACTCATTTGGATTACTTCGTATACAATCCCTTGTCCAGCCAATGATGCGTCTCCGTGAATCAGGATTGGCAGTATTTTATCGTATTCGCTTTCATAAATTACATCTGCCTTGGCTCTTGCAAAACCTACCACTACCGGATCAACGGCTTCGAGGTGGGAAGGATTTGGGCATAACTGCAAGTTTACCGTTTTACCATCCGGCGTTTGATGTTCAGCGCGGAAACCCAAATGATATTTTACATCGCCGCTGCCCATTGTCTGGTCAGGAATGGCAGTGCCTTCAAATTCGTTAAATATCTGTTCATAGGTTTTTCCCATGATATTCGCCAGAATGTTTAAGCGTCCGCGATGAGCCATCCCGATAACCACTTCCTGCACGCCGCCATCGGCACCTGTATTAATGATGGCGTCCAGAGCGGGAATGGTTGTTTCGCCTCCTTCCAGTGAAAACCGTTTCTGCCCGATATACTTGGTATGGAGAAATTTTTCAAACATTACGCCTTCATTCAATTTAGAGAGTATGCGCCGTTTTCTATCAGAAGGTAATGGTAGAGTAAAGCCTTTTTCCATGGCATTGGTTAAAAAATCGACTTTCTTTTGATTGCTGATATATTTAAATTCAATGCCAACATGTGAGGCGTAACAAGCCTGTAAATGAATAAGGATATTTCTTAAAGTAGTAGTTCCTAAGCCCAGCAGGGTGCCTGCCTGGAATTCTTTATCCAGGTCGGCTTCTGTAAAGCCATAAAAAGAAAAATCAATATTTGCACCCCTGTCTTTACGGGGACGAATGGGATTGGTATTAGCTAATAAATGGCCTTTATTGCGATATCCAAGAATAAGGCGGTAAACACTTATCTCACGCCGCCAGTTATTTTCATCGGTCGCTGCTTTTTTAACAGCAGTTTCGTGGCTGCCGCTAGAGCCGTTTTTAGCGTTGGCTATGGCAAAATCAAATCCTTCAAAAAACTTCCGGAACTCAAGGTCTACACTATTAGGATCTTTTGCAAAATCCTGGTATAAACTTTCAATAAATGAGGGGGATGAATTGGTAATATAAGAGAAATCTTTCATCGTAAAATCGTTTTAAAGCCGGATAAGTACTTCCATTTTGAATCGAATTTGCAAAAATTCAATGCCGGGATCAGATTTTACTTTTGAATGGATGTATATATCTGGCTTATTTTATTAAAGCTAAAACAGGTTTACAAACCTACATGATTTTGGTGAACTATCTGATGAATTTGAAGGGCTAAACAACTAATTTAACGATAAATGATTGCGGCCCGCGGGATACTGAATTCTGCTTGTGTTTCTTAATCCATTGCTAATATTTGTTTAAAAAGCGGTATTTTGCAATCCCGTCTATGATTCTGCCAGCCGGTACAATTTATAGCATTTTTTTGAGCCGGTAATTTAATATTTGGAATCTTCATGGTTCCATCCTACTTTTGCAGTCCAAAATTTTCGAGAATGGCAAACCATAAGGCAACAAAAAAAGACATGCGTCAGGCGGCGAGGCGCAGAGACAAGAATCGTTACTTCGGTAAAACTACCCGTAACGCAATCCGGTCCCTGAAAGAAAACAAAGAAAAACCTGCATTTGATGAAGGGTTGGTTACCGTTAATTCCATGATCGACAAGCTGGCTAAACGAGGGATCATTCATAAAAATAAAGCGGCCAATCTTAAGAGTAAACTGGCAAAGAAATCAAACGCTTTATCGGCGGCTTCAACACCGGCTCCGACAACTCCGGAAGTTACCCAATAATTTACATGTTAACTTTTTATAGAACCTGTTGATTTTTTCAACAGGTTTTTTTTGTGGGGTGTGGGGAGCCGAAACCTGGCTTATGGCCTCAAATTTTCGCGTCTTGCAACCTGAGGTTCAAACCTATAAGGTTTGCCTTCGTAGAACAGGCAGAACGAATTTCAAACCTTATAGGTTGAGTCCTTAGCGCTGGCGTCTGATAGCGGGGTGAGTTCAATCTATAAGGTTTGCTTTCGTAGAACAGGCTGAAAGAATTTAAAACCTTTTAGGTTGAGTCCTCAGAGCCGGCACCTTTAAGCGGGGCAATAAACGCATTTACATTTTCAGGCGGATAAATCAAAATTTTCGTAGATATCGTTACCTTTATTCACCTATGCGACTCTTTCTTTTCATTCTATTCGGTTTTGTTTCCCGGCTTTGCCTTGCTCAAAACAACGATACACTTAGAAAATACCTTGACAAGAATTTCTCTTTCACCACCAAGTCTAAAATGGATTACCCGGCAATTGTAATTCCTACAAATACGCATTGGTTATTGAGGGCATTTTACGCTGATGGTTCGGTGCTTATCGAGTCAACTTATATGGATAAGAAGCTGACAACCAGGGATGGCCCGCTGTTAGCTTATTATGCGGGAAACGTTCGCGCCTTACTAGGTTCATTTCAAAACAACCAGCGGGTAGGTACCTGGCGATCATGGTTTAAGAATGGACAATTAAAGGATTCGGGAGATATTAAGAACGACAAACTTACTGGCGCCTGGACAACCTGGTACGAAAACGGTACGATGGCTACCCGGGCTCATTTTACAGAAGATGCCAGCCCAATTACTTTCATGCCCGGTGAAGCTGCTAACGAAACTGCATTGCTGGTATTTCCACCACCGATATCCGTCAAAAGCGGCACTTGGGAAACCTGGAACTCGAATGGGAAGCGGAAAGATTCCGGCAATTATATAAACGACCATAAAGAAGGACTTTGGCGATCATGGTACGAGAACGGCAAACCTGAATCGGAAGGTGCCTATACCGTTGAAGAAAAATTCGTAGGCGACTGGATCTTTTATCGGGAAGATGGCACAGTGAGCACAAATGAAAAATATGCGGGCGATAAACTTACAGACCTCAAGTGTTTTGATGAGAAAGGAAATCCAGCCGGCACTTTTTGCAGCATTGCCAAACCCCCTGTATTATTAGGTACTCCGTATGATTGGAAGGAATTTTTCGAAACACACCTGGAATGGTCGAAGGAAACTATGAAAAAAAGCAGGGAAGGAACTATTACCATTCGCTTTTTTATTGGAAAAGATGGTAAGCTTGTCAACCATACGTTGTTAAATTCGCCAAGTGAATTTGTGACAAAAGATATTGATAAAGTAATTAGCCTCATGACCGATTGGTCACCTGCCATACTGCATAACCGCCCTTTTGAATATAGTTTCGATTACTCACTTCCTTTTTATCCATAAGAATAATAATGTTCCTGACTAAAAAGAGG
>JBDSBP010000476.1:0-32310 GCA_039921525.1 Chitinophagaceae bacterium
GAGCGAAGGCTTTAATAAACAAGTTTTCCACGCCTTCGCTCGCGGCTCACCTCGAACTTCAAATACCTTACATTTTATTTCTTCCGCAATTTATGCTGCTAGTTGCCTTCCCTTCGGCGTCCGCCACGAACACAACTGCGGTAACCTAAAGCCTGTTTGTCAGCAGCATCAATGTCGTGTTAACGTTTGTATTACCGTATTACACGAATATACCAATTTTATTAGCTTCTCATTGTCAACGTCTAACAATTGTCCTTTTCAAATTACTTGTTGCGGTAATGCGCTACCATTCCAGGCCGCCTTTCTTCCAAATATCGTCCAGGGGACTTACTATATTGATCAACTGATCTTTTCTAACATGTAAGTAACGCTCGGTTGTTTTGATATTAAAATGCCCTAAAATGTCCTTGATATACCGGATATCGATCCCCTTTTCTAAAACATGAGTGGCGAACGAATGCCGAAGACTATGGAAGCTGACTTCTTTTCTTATTCCTGCCTTTTGGCGTGCCATCTGAAATATCTTTTGTGCGCTCCTCGAGCTAAAAATAGAACCTGGAGGAGTGCCTTCAAATAGATAGATTAAGGGACGTAAACGGCACATCTTGATATAATTCCTTAGTACATCTAGTAATACAGGACTTAAACCTACATACCTGTCCTTTTTTCCTTTGGCTCTTTCTATAAATAGTTGCATTCGGTCACTATCAACATCCTTCAGTTTTAAGTTAACAACTTCGCTAACCCTTAAACCCGCACTATAAGCGGTAAATAATATCGCCTTATGCTTTTTGTTTGTCAGGGCGTTAAAAAGGCGGGTAATTTCCCTTTCCCCGAGAACATTGGGAAGCTGCTGTGCCTTTTTAGGTCGTGGGATATCGACAAAAAACTTGTCACGACCCAGAACTTGCTCATAAAAGAATTTTAATGCATTAATCCGGCTATGCATGGTGTTCTCTGTTAAACCTTCGTTGATGCATTTAAGCAACCACCTTTTCACATCCTCAACAGTGAGGCCAGTGGCTGAATGTTTACCCAGCACCTGGAAAAAAACCAGTAGTTCAGCACGATAGGTCCTGATAGTGCTTCGACTATACGCTTTAAGCGTCAGCTGCCTTACACATTGCTCCAGGCTTTTCAAATTCTCGAAGCTAAGTCTATATGCAGCAGATGGTTGGGGTGAAGATGGTGTTACAACAGGAGTGGGGTTGCTATCTATTGATTCGTCACTTGAACCCGGAATATACGCGGGGACCTCGGATGCTTTCACAGCCGCTCTTTTTAACAGGTATTCCCGTAAGCTATCCGTATTAATTAAACCGAAAGGACGCAGGGACTTCCAGATTAATTGATAGTTTTTTTCACTTAAAGGTAGGTACCATGACTTATATGTTTGGCTCCATCTAATTCCCGGCAGCTTTCGTACAATATCATTTAAGACCCGTAGGTTGTCAAATCGTATTAAAAGTTGCTCTGATCTCCGGTGAATGACAGGAAGCAGGCTTATATTTTCCATCGTACATACTTTTATAATGCACTGCTTACAGTGCCTTATAAAAGTATGTACGAACTAAATGTCACAAGAAGGTGTTTCAACCCTTGTTATGAATATTTTACAGGTAATCGAAAAAATAGAGGCTCGTTGTAAAAGGTGAAAAATTGATAAACGGGCTAACAAAAACTGGCCAAAAGCCGAAGGCCAGGAATAATCGAAAATTAATGGTCTCGATTGATAAAATCAATATTATGAATAGACCGATACCCTAATGGAGTAATATTGGCTACAAAAATCAATCACCTCATAGCACGGCTTACCTGAGTCCCAATTTAAACGCTAAACGGTAACCCATCGCTTCATTTTGCCGCTGACTAGATTCCTCCTATTATAAATTTTTTATCCTCTCTTGGATATTTTAAAATGATTAATCGTTATCAGATATTGCTCTGAAGCGCCCCAACATTGACTAAAACCCGGTTCTTTAGTAATGATTAATCCTGACTTAACGCTTTACGTCCGGGAAAATGACAATTTTAAATCTTTAAATCAAAGTTGTTGGGTTATTTATAATTCATTATGCCGTACACTACCACTTTTATCTTCCTGCCCGATCCTGGCATTGATAGTATATCCTTTATTACTTCGTTAAACTGCTTAAGGTAGTAAATATAGGGAAGCGCTTAATAGGAAGGTTTAATTCATTTATCCTAGTGTTATGTCAACTCTAAAATGACGCTTTGGCTATCAGCCTTCAGCTATCAGGAGGAAACTAATTCTAGCATTGTTTTCCTGATAGCTGACTGCTGATAGCTGATAGTCAAAATAACCGACAGTTTATCTTTAACATGACACTAGTGTTATGTCAACTCTAAAATGACGCTTGGGTTATCATATCAGCCTTCAGATGTCAGGAGGAAATTACTTATCGCATTGTTTTCTTGATAGTTGACCGCTTATAGCCGATAGCTTATAGCTGATAGCCGATAGCTGATAGCCGATAGCCGAAAGCTGATATCCGATCATTGCATGTTTAACTTAACACTGGTAAAGAGGTCAATGAAATATACCCCGGAATATCTTTTTAATTGTTGGACGTTTATTAGTCCGGCGTACTGGGTCGCTCTTGTCATTTGAAGTGTAGGTGTTGACATCTTTGATGTCTGAATTAAAAAGGACGATAATATCTGTTCTGCCTACTGACTTGTTTACGTATTCGTTCTGCTTGGTTATGCTATTTGTTTTTCTATTTTGAACGATCAAAAGAAAAGTATCACTCTGAAGATTCTCGAATTTAAATTTAAACCTCCCATTCGCATCAGTTTCGGTCTGGGCCTGTATGGGGCTGCTAATTCTTACAATAGCATCTACCGGTAGGGTGGAATCACTATTTGCCGCGATTATACCCGATATTTCAGTCGCCTTATGTGGCCGGAATTGATTGTACAGTGTTATGGAGAAAGTTACCACTGTTGCGAGCGTTGCCAACATAACCTTGCTTTTGCCAAAATAATTAATAATCGAAGTTTTGAGAATCATAATTGTCATTTTCACTTTTCCGCATCCTCGCTTCGTGGTATTAATTTCATGTGCTCGACTGCGATTCTGGTATAACGTTCTTATAAGTATTATGTTGCTTTTTCCAAAGGCTTTATTCTTTTTATGTATATTAACTCGTTTACGGCTTACACCGGCGCTCAAATCACCCGAAAGAACTAAATGTACTAATGCGGAAATTATAACGTATGACAATGAAACAAATGATATATTACAGGCCACAAATCAATAAATGGTCAGGATATTAACAGCTATGCTACGATTAACAAAATGGTCAATTAAAACAGTACTCCTGTTCACCGGTATCTTGCCTTTTTTCAAGTGTAGTTCGGGCTATAAAGAAAGGGATGGCAAAATTACATTTAACGGCACGGAGATTACCGACAAAAGTTTTGTGGTACTGAGTGAGGAATTTGCCAAGGATTCAACAGCCGCTTATTATAAAGACAGAGCCTTCAGTTATGCGGACGTTCCCTCGTTCCAGGCCTTAGACCAACACTACGCAAAAGATAAGAATAAAGTTTATTACTGTGATGAATACCGCGAGGGCCAAAACTATTATTTAACCAAAAAGCAAACCATACTCGAGGTTAAACCTGCTGATCCAGCTTCATTTGAGATTTTACGAAGTGGTTATGCCAAAGATAAGTCGCATGCCTATTTCCAGGGAATTGCTTTTAAGGTAAAGGATATTTCAACGTTAAAAGCTATTAATATTTCTTTTGTAAAAGATGATGTTCAGGCATACCTGAATTGCAAGCCAATAGTTGGTAGCGATGGAAAAACATTTGAAGTTATAGATGCATCTTACGCAAAAGACACAGCTCATATTTTCTTCTATGGTTATACCGGTAAAGATAAGAAAGACGTTTATACGATATCGTGCAACAAAGCTTCCTTTGTAGTGTTGGATTATCCTTATTCAAAAGATAATGAGCATGTTTTTTATGAAGGACAGAAAATAAATGGAGTGAATGCTTCAGCATTTAAAGTGATGGGTAACGGTTACTCCAAAGATGATGAAGGGATTTATTTTGAATTGAAAAAGATACCTGGTGCAGATGCCCCAACTTTAGAGTTATACAAAGAAGGTGACTCTACACTCGAGTCATTAAATTATGCGAAAGATAAAAATTCTGTTTTCCTGGATAATAAAAAAATAAATGATGCTGATGTTGCCACCTTCAGGATTTTAACCCTCGGATACGGCATCGACATTAAACATGTGTTTTATAAAACCAGCATCGTAAAGAATGCAGATCCTGCAAGTTTTAAAACATATCAGCACGGTTATGGTGATGCCGATGCGGAAGATGTTAAAAGCAAATATCTGGAAGGTAAAAAAGTGGTGGTGGAATAAAAGATAATAGTTTAAAATAATAACCATCGACGGTTTTTGCACCATCTTAAGAAAATCCAGGCGGTTCATTTTTGGCATCTGGATATCCAAAAAAAGTCAGTCTTCCGGTTGTTGATCTTAAGTTTTATTAGTTCCATAGGATTTTACAAGTGCCAATAAGATGTAAGTAATCAATCTCATGCACATAACTGGCAATGCCTTCCCTGGCTAACGGCTCATCATCAATAATCACACAGTTTATCATGGTACATATTCTTATGCTATTTTTTGTAGCGGCTATGATTTAACGAGTTAAGAAAGATTCAATCGAAGTCTTCCTTCAATGCTGGTGTTGCTACTGTGAATACCTAAATCATATTGTTCCGGGTATATCAGGTCAAGTCTGCGTTGCACATTTTTTAAACCGATACCTCCATAGCTTACCACATCAACAGATGCGCCATGCGATGCGCTGTTGCTGACAGCAAAATATAGTTGGTGCTGGTCAAGACTAGGTTTAATCCTGATCCAATTAGGTTTATCCGTGTGCGCGGATACATATTTGAAAGCATTTTCCACAAAGTCATTAGTATAAACGGAGCGATCCCCAGGTGTTGGGTGTGTTGCTGGTTTACGGTGAGGGTGACCTCCTCATTATCGTTCTGCCGGAGCTTTTCCAGTTCAATAGAATTCTCAAGGTATGTTATCTCCTTGCTTAATAGTATTTGTTCATCATTAATTCATGTAGCTGGTACCGCAACAGGTCGGAAAATTTTTTCAGCGAAGCAGAAGCCATATCGGAATTTTTATGTAACAGGAAAAATATTGAATTGATGGTATTAAAAAGAAAATGGGGGTTAAACCGGTATTTGAGAAAATTCAGTTCAGTCTCAAATTTTTCCTTTTCGAGTAGCTATGTCCTTCTCTGGGTCTGCAGCCGGTTTTTTGATAATTTAACGCTCATCGCCAGTGTGGTGCTTGTTAATGCCGGATCAACGGATGAAAGTGACAGGATAAGAAAGGATTGAGATAACCTTAATCTATAACCGCTTTTGTTTAATAAGAAGCCCTGAAAGGGCTCAATACATTAGTACAGGATGAAGCCTTGTGATCGGGCATGATTATCAAACCCGATCCTTTAAGGGAGTAATACATTAGCTGAGCGGAAACTTAATGTAAAAAAGTCATTCAAACTCTGCTAATATATTAGACCCTTATAGGGCTGATGGTCACATCACGGTCATTCACAGGGCTGCACCCTGTGTTAATATATTGAGCCCTTAAAGGGCTTGTGCAAAGTCCAACAACATGGAAGTTACCGACAACATAAACATTACTTTAATGAGCATTGACATAAACATAATCACTCAACCTGCGATCAGTGATAATTCAGGATATGTGGACGAATAATTTTGGATAGTTGAAAGTGGATGTCTTTATAAAATGACAGTCAAAGCCTTGGCATGCGCGATGATCTCAAAAAAAATAATTGTGGAACTTTCAACAAACCGAGTCTTAATAGAAAATAATTATTATGGAAATTAATAAAATACTCGGCTCCGATTATCTTGATATTATATTTGACGGACGCAATAAAGACTATGGCGCCTACGCATTGCGAAAAACGTATAATGACCGATTGGCAAAGGCTTTGATCACCATGATTTGTTTTCTCCTTTTAGGAATTATAGCATATCTTTTTGCTGATACATATCACGACGACCCTCTATCAAAGGGCTTTGTAGCGGGAGAGGTTTCGCTCATTGAAGTTAAACCGGATGAACCAAAACCTGAACTGGTAATTCCACCCAAACCCAAACCTGTTAAAGTTTAGACTGTTATTTATAGTACACCTTTAATTGTAAAAAACAATGTTAGTGATGATGTACGGCCACCTGAAATGGAACAATTGGAATTTGTCAGGATAGGTGACATAAACCAGCGTGGCGTAGCGGATGATAATATAGATAACGCGCCTGTAGCGGATAATCATAGAGATATAATCAGCGCGCCAAAAAAGGATCCGGATAATAATGAGAAAATATGGATAGGGGTTGAAATTGAGTCGTCTTATCCTGGCGGCACTACTGCCTGGATGCGATATTTAAATAAAACATTCAGGTATCCCGATGAGGCGCAGGAGATAAATGTACAAGGCGCAGTAGTGGTTCAATTTGTTGTTGATGTAGAAGGAATTGTGAGTGATGTGGAAGCAATCAGCGGACCTGTCAATGGTGGGTTAAGAGACGAGACCGTAAGGGTAATCAGGAAAAGTGGTAAATGGGAACCAGCAATACAAAATGGCAGAAAAGCTAAATCTTATAAGAAACAGCCCATTACTTTTAAGTTGGATACGGAATAAGCGGCTTGTTTTGGCAGGCACTGGCCACCAGCGCAATCTTAATCAACGACATTCGATCATTAATTCCGAAAAGTACTTTTTTTAGATGCTTATTTTACAATATCGTAAGAGGAATTTCGTTTAACACCTGTTAAACGTAACTTATGAAATCGATTGCCTTTTTGAGCATTCTGGCACTTGCTATTATACTCTTTAGTGCTTGCGGAAAGGAATACTCCAATGAGGGCGGGCGGAAATATACTTCTATCGGTACCCTGAAAACTGATTCCGGTGACTGTTTGCTTTCCAGGGTGAATGGATCCTTCGTGAAAGGCCAGTCGGTTAACGACTCCAATTACATCGATGTTGAGGTTATAGTTACCAGGATAGGTTCATACCTGCTGATATCGGATAAGAACAATAACATCCAGTTTAAGGGCGAGGGCATTTTTATTGCGCCGGGTGAACATATCGTTCGCCTTACCGCAACAGGTATTCCCCAGGCAGATGGCAGGTATCCTTTTACCATTAACTATGGCAAGGATCATTGCAACATGAGCATCCAGGTGTATTGATTTTCGGGGATGATTCTACCAGTTATGCAAACCCGGCATTAAACCTCGCTACTTTATTTTATTAAATTTCAAATGCATGATCCTGCCGGAGTTTACTTCAAAGCCGGTGATTTTATTTTTGCTGTCTCGTAACATAGCTAAATGATTTATCCACCAGTAATCACTTGTTAAATGATTGCTGCTAACCAACGTCAGTTTTGTATCGTTATATTTAGCGTTACTGAGTAACAAACGGTGCTCTTTTAAAATAATGTCATATTTACAATCCAGCTCGGGACAATAATAAGTTCCCGTATATGACAATAATATTGCCTCTTTTTGCGATGTGTCTTTTACATATTTTTCTAAATGATACAATTGGTCGGGCGTTATTACATCCACCATAGTATCTTTCGCCCTCATACTAAAAACAAATTTTATATTGGGAGCATTAAAAACAGAAAAAGTGTCTTTTAATTCCTTTATCAAAAAATTACTTTCACCGGAAATATGATAGTATAATTTCTTGTTTTTTATCTCGAAGCTGAATGGTAATCCTTCTTCGCCAATATAATAGCCCATAAATTTTTTGAGGGATAAGGTGTCTTTTAAAATGGCTTCCGAACTATCTGTAGGCGTTTTTTTAACGTCCACTTTTTCCTGTGTTGTATCTGTTATGAATAAATCGGCTACTGCATAATTTTTCCCCACAGGGTTAAAATCTCCCAGGTTGCTAAAAACCATAAAGCCCATTTTAAGATCGGGAAACACGGCTAGATGTGTTCTGTATCCTGCGTCTCCACCACTGTGGGAATATTGCCGCCAACCTCTGTACATATCATTTGAAATACCCAGGGCATAGGATATTTCTTTTCCACTATTTAATTTACCCTTTTGCGTAAGCAGATCAATGTTTTGCTGGTCGCCAACTTTGTGGTCATAAAAATTCATGACCCATTTGCTCATATCATTTATGTTGGTAAACAGGCTCGTTGCACCTGCAACAGAGTAGCTTAAAGTGGCGTTGGTATAATGAGTGTTGTCTGTTCTGTTGTAGGAATAAGAACGGTTCTTTTCGATCTCTGTATAATCGTCATGAAAATGAGTATTGTTCATTCCCAATGGTTTGAAGATCGCCGAATCAGTAAATTTTCTGAGCGATTGACCGGTAACTGATTTTACTATTTCTGCCAGCATGGTAAACCCGCTGTTTGAATAACTGTATTTTTTGCCCGGTTTAAAATTAAGGGCCTGTTGTTTGCTCAATATTTTAATAATATGATCCTGCGTAATTACATCATCTAATCTTGTTCCTGAGATGGCCAGCAATTGCCATTGATCACGGATGCCACTGGTGTGGTTTAAAAGATGGCGGATGGTAATCTTTTCTTTGAGGTCAGGAAACCATTTCAGGTATTTATGAATGTCATCATCTAACTGAAGTTTGCCCTTCCTGTTGAGTAAAACAATGGCGTATGCAGTAAATTGTTTGGAAACGGAGGCCATATGGAATATTGTCTCTGGCGAATTGGGAATTGCATATTCAAGATTGGCCATACCATAACCCTTCGCGTAAATAAGGGAATCGTTCCGGATAATTCCTATTGTACAGCCCGGGCTTGATGGGTTATTCCATTTTATAAATAAACTGTCAATTTTTTTTATAATTGAATCCGGTAATGACTGGGCAGGTATTTTAGTGATTGCTATTAGAGAAAAGATAATTAAGGGTACGATTTTTCTAACCTGTATTCTCATGTTAATTTATTTTGATCGGGCAGAATTTGCCTGATCAAATGTATCATTTCTATTGACAAATCGAAAACCAATAACATCATAAGCCATAAGCTTTGCCCGGAAAATATTTTTTACAATATCGTCGGCAAATTGATCAATGTTTCTTCTACTGGTGTAATGACCGACTACTATCGAATTAATAAACAGGAGTGGGACAAATAATATAAATTTCCCTACCTAATTATTATTTATGAGATGAAATTCCGATGACAAGAAAAATCGCGAATATGGGGATAAATATTACAAAAAAAGGCAATAGTAGATTTAGAATGGATTTACCTATTGATAATTTCTGAACCTCGGATATTCCAATCACGCAAAGAAAAATGGTCCAGATGGCAAGTGCAACCTGGAGGAATATGGAGCTGTAAACAAATATATTTGAAAGCATGTCCGCACTTTCCAGGTCACCTTCAGATTTGAAAATTTCATTTCCATAAATTACAATAGGAAGAATAAACAACACAACTCCTACGGCGGCTGGTATGGAAGCATAAGCTATTATTCGCAAAATAGAACGGGTGTTTCCTTCCGCTTTCAACCACCTCCCGGTCCAGCTTAATAATGCTGCATATATCGCATAGGAGATCCAGCCAAAAAGAGCGCCACCAATAATACAGAATGCAATGACTGCCCAGAAAGACATCGTGTCTCCCATATGTTTAGAGGAGGCTTTCTCAAATGCCTTCGAGATTCCCATCAGTACTAACAGAAAAATTACAAATTTGTCGTACTGGTTATCATTAATAAATTTAAAAACCGGTCTGGGTGAGGTCCAGATTTTAGTGAAAATGTCGATGTCTGAAAGAGGAACGTCTTTCGGATTAGTTTCTAGTAGATCTTCCATGGTTTGGGCTGGGTTTGATTTAATAAAAAATCCAGTGTACCTGCATTCATTTCAATATGTGGCAATATACGTCAATGATGACATTCTTGCAATCCCGTATTCTTTGTTTATGCGAATTATCAAAAGGATAAAAGTTAACCTGCATTTAGGGAGAATGCAACTCAAAGCGCCGTAGCATACTTGCATGCAGTGTTGCTGTAGCGCTTTGGCTACAAAACCCCTGGAATCCCTGCAAAAAGTGGCATACATACCCTTACTCTAAAAGGAAAATAAAAATATTATTCTTTTCCTGTACTTTCATTTATCACGTTGCTGGTACGGTTGCAAAATTATCTTGTTATATGTTACAAACCGGAATTTTTATTGTTATATACGCTTATACTAAGAGCCTCCATTTTCGTTGTACTGTTTTAGAGTTTGTAGTATCACGTTTAGTTCGGGCACAACAAATTATATTATATGGCAATCCTGGCCAGCCTGAAACCCGCGCCGCCGGTGAACATTATAACCGCATTAAAATACTCCAGAAAATAAAGCTAAACAATGAAAATAAAATCAATCAGAACAAAGTTGTATCAATGGAAAGGATCGGTAAAAACAACCGATACATATTTCCCCACCCCATTAAGTGTGCTGCCTTTCCAGGAGGATGCGCAAGCGCCTTTTCGTTTCTTCAGCTGGCTGGTAGTAGAAATAGAAACAGACGAAGGCCATGTGGGATATGGAAATGCAGGACTATGTCCTGATATTACCAAACATATCATTGATTCAAAATTATCATCATTACTGTTGAATGAAAACCCACTCAATAACGAATATCTTTTTGAAAAAATGTTTCGATCTACGGTGGCTTATGGAAGAAAAGGAGCCGTGCTGGCTGCTATAAGCGCCGTTGATATTGCGGTATGGGATATTAAAGGGCTGGTGGCAAATCAACCGGTTTTTATGTTGATGGGGGGAAGAACAAAGGTTGCCATACCTACTTATTACAGTCGTTTATACACCCGTGATTTAGACAGCTTGCAGGCAGAAGCAACCCATTATAAATCGCTAGGTTTTTCAGGAATGAAACTGCGGTGCGGTTATCCGCTAACAGAGGGAGTAATGGGAATGAAGAAAAATATTGAGATGGTTAAAGTAGTTCGGGAAGCAGTAGGGGATGAGGTGGATGTAATGCTGGAAGCCTATATGGGTTTTAACTATGCTTATGCAAGAGAATTTTTAAAGCAACTGGAACCTTTCAATCTTCGCTGGGTGGAAGAACTATTGCTACCCGATGAAATACATAATTTTTCAAAACTAAAACAACAGACTACCATCCCTCTTTCCGGCGGCGAACACGAATATGCCCGATATGGTTTTTTTGATTTATTGCAGGCAAAAGCCCTGGATATTTTCCAGTTCGATACCAACCGCGTCGGTGGGTTTACAGAAGCGCAAAAGATATGCACCTTAGCGTTCATGCATGGAGTTGAAGTAATCCCGCATGGCGGGCAGATGCATACCCTGCATGTGGTTATGAGCTCATTTGCTTCTCCCATGGCAGAATATTTTCTGCAAACTGAAATTGAGGTGGGCAATGAAATGTTCTGGTATATTTTCAATGGTGAAGCCATTGCGGAAAACGGACAGTTGCAACTGGATGATACAAAACCAGGTGTAGGATTAACTTTGAAAGACGATTACCTGGATGAGTTTAATATTATCGATAAATCGTATTAATAGGTGGTACTACTTAAAAAATAATTTATTATGAAAGAAAAGATACGGATCGTTCAATTACACCATACCTCAGAAGGAAGAAAAGTAGCTTTGGTAGAAGAACCCTTTCTACGATTATTATCGGATACGGGCTCGGTGTATGAATTGGCACTGGATGCCCTTCAACTGCGGAAGGACATGATAAAGGTAATAAACAGCCGTTTGTCTGAAACGCGGATTGATTATGATGCGGTGTATGATGGCGAGAATGATTGGAAACTACTGCCATCTTTTGACCACCCTGACAATCCATTGTTTTGTCTCGTATCCGGTACCGGCCTTACGTATAAAAACAGCGCCTTGAACCGCCAGATGATGCATGTTTCGGCAGAAAACAAACCTACTGATAGCATGCAGATATACCAGTGGGGCATAGAGGGCGGAAACCCTGAAAAGGGTAAAATAGGAGTGCAACCCGAATGGTTTTATAAAGGCAGTGGTGCTGTTCTTAAGGCACATGCAACATCCTTACAAATTCCACCATATGGAAATGATGGCGGCGAAGATCCTGAACTCGCCGGCATTTATATCGTGGATAAAAACGGGGAGCCGTTTAGAATAGATTTCACCACCGCTAATGAATTTTCTGACCATATTATGGAAAAGAAAAATTATCTCTACCTGGCGCCTTCCAAACTTAGAGAATGTGCCATCGGCCCTCAATTGGTAATAGATCCAGACTTCTCAGCCTTTACCGGGAAAGTAAGTGTGAGGAGGAAAAATCAATTGCTCTGGTCTGCCGATATTAAAACGGGGGAAAACAACATGTGCCACAACCTCGCAAACCTGGAGTACCATCATTTCAAATATGCCGGTCATAGAATTCCATACCAGGCGCATGTTCATTTTTTTGGTGCAGATGCATTTAGTTTTGGTAGCCAGGTGAAACTGGAGGATGGAGATGTTATGAGTGTTTATTGGGAAGGCATGGGGAGGGCTTTAAAGAATTTTTTGAAGATTGATGATGAGGAGGAAAAGATGATGGTGATAAAGAGTTTGTAAATGATAAGCAGGGTCACCTTATGCCAATATGGTGGGGGCGAACAAAAAAGAGGGTTCGGCATGTGAGGTCTATGGGACCTCGCAGGTCTGATATAAGGTTAACTTCCTCATTCAAAACCGGTGAGGTCTCAAAGACCACTGAGCTTAGACAAAGCTCGCCAGGTAAAACCCTCTTTTAAGTGGGAGACTTATTTAAGAAGAAGAGCTTGCCTCGAAACATGAAAAAAGACATTTTGCAAATTGATAAAGCCTGCTAACTAATGAAAAATAATACTGCAATGGAACTAATATTTCATACGTTATCAATTGCGCAAACATCAGCGTTTGAAGATATCTGTTTACACTCGCAGTTTAAAGTATTGGCTAACTAAAGCAAACATGCAGACACTAACAGGTAGCAATAAACTGTCCAACATGCGATGGGTAATGGTGGGCATAGCTTTTCTGGCCACGGTTCTCAACTATATCCACAGGTTATCCTTTACCTACCTGGGTGCTTCCGGTGCCTTACGCGAACTAATACCCGATGATGTATTCGGTTATATCGGTGCTGCTTTTTTAGTAGCTTATATGATATCGAACGCTTTTTCCGGTTTGGTGATCGATAAGTTGGGCACGAGGACAGGGTATTAGCTTTGCATGGCTTTCTGGACCACAGCCGGTCTCGTTCACGCTTTCGCCATCACACCTTTGCAATTTGGTATTTGCAGGTTCTTTCTGGGTATCGGCGAAGCTGGTAACTGGCCGGCTGCTATAAAGCTTATCACCGAATGGTTTCCACCCCATGAGAGATCCACGGCATCCGGCATATTCAATAGCGGTTCCGCAATTGGAGCTATCATTGTACCCCCGTTGATAGCAGCTTTAAGTATTCAGTATGGATGGCAATCTACGTTTATTATCCTGGCCGTCTTCGGCTACTTGTGGTTAGCCGTTTTCTGGTTTACCTATTACACACCCGCACATGCCTTAAAAGAATCAAAAGCCAGGATCATTCCCCCACTAAAGCTTTTAAAGACGCGTTTTGTTTCCAGGTTGCTGCTGGCGAAAATTTTTATTGAACCTATATGGTATTTTGTTACTTTCTGGATCGGGCGGTATCTTGTTGATGTGCATCACTGGGACATAAAAAAAATAGGCTGGTATGCTATGATCCCATTCTTGATGGCAGATGTAGGAAATATTGCAGGTGGTTACTTTACACAATTCATTATTAAAAAAGGAGTACCCATACCGAAGGCAAGGAAAATTGCACTGGGTTTATACGGCACCATCATGAGTGTGCCATTACTGCTGGCACCATTTATTGTTCACACGCCCATGGAGGCGCTTGTGATGTTTGGGTTAACAAGTTTTGGCTATACCTCTTATACGGCTAACGCGCTGGCACTTCCTGCTGATGTATTTCCCAAAAGCGCGGCAGCTTCGGTATGGGGACTGGCCAGTATTGGTAACGGTCTTGGGGGATCGATATTTCAATTCTTGTCTGGTATTGTATTAAAACACTATTCCGCAGCTTTTAGTTATACGGTTGCTTACAATATTTTATTTATTGGTTACGGGGTTATCACGTTAATAGGACTTTTTATTTTATTGTTTTGGCTGGGTCCTCTCGTCAAGAACCAGGCCATGCATGAGTATGTAAATGAAGGGAACAAAACGCTTATACCACTCCCTTAAGATTTATAGAATACTATTTTAATTGATCCAATATTGAACTTTTAAACAGAAATAATATGACTTTAAAAATGATTTATTTTACGTGTTTACTTTTAATCACCAATGGGTAAAACATTCTGTAGAACGCTACGGACAAAAAGAAGTGGAGAGCTGGTACTGGGAAGTATGGAACGAACCGAATGGGCATTGGAAAGGAACGCAACAGGAATTTTTAAACTATATGATTATGCTGCTGATGGATTGAAACGTGCTTTGCCCACCGCCCGCATCGGAGGATTAAATATCACCGGCACTTCCAGCACCGGGGCAACACAATGGATGAATACCTTTTATCAAACATTGCCTGTACGACACCAACTTCGCTACCGGTAAAATCGGTTCCCCCCTGGAAGCAATTCTTTTTCATGCAAAAGGAATTCCCTCTATCAAAAACGGCGTTGTATGGATGAATATGGCTCCCCAGCTTCGGGATATAAATGCAGGCATCAAAATAGCAACCTCTTATCCTGAAACAAAGAACATTCCGCTGATTGTTGGTGAGTCTGACCCGGAAGGCTGTGCAGCCTGCGGTATGGCCACCAATCCTTCCAATGGTTATCGTAACGGTACCATGTATTCAAGTTATACTGCGGCTATCTTTGCCCGTAAGTATGAGCTGGCAGAACAGTATAATGCAAACCTTGTAGGCGCGGTTTCCTGGTCGTTTGAATTCGAGAACCAGCCCTGGTTCTATGGGTTTCGCGATCTTGCTACCAATGGTGTTGATAAGCCTGTTCTACATGTATTCAGGATGTTTGGTATGATGAAAGGCAATCGAGTGCCCGTTGAAAGTAACAGGATGTACCCGTTGAAAGCGGTACTGGATTCCAGTGTACGAGGCCAGACAGATATTGGTGCGCTTGTATCGAAGGATAAAAAAACAGCTGCCATCATGGTGTGGAACTATCATGATGAAGACAAACAAGATGCCGGGGAAGCTATAGTCATAGACGTTAGTAATATACCCGCCAGCAAAATAAAATCAACGCAATACAGGATTGATAGCGGGCACGGCAATTCCTATGAAGTATGGAAAAAGATGGGTGCACCGCAGAATCCAACTGCGGCGCAGGTGGCTACCTTGGAGAAAGCAGGACAGTTGCAAGCTATGGGGAAGAGTGAAAATGTAACGGTTAAGGCAGGAAAGGCAGTTATTCATATTAAATTACCGCGTCAGGGGGTAGCGTTGTTGAAGATGGATTGGTAATCAATTAAGTTAGGGATTTGTTGGCGTGAGAAAAAATGCTGGAATTCAAGTGAGGGTGATCGCACATCTTCCCTTCCTTATTCAAGAAAAAAAAAGGAGGGGAAGATAGGCGATCACCCATGGAAAAATAAAGGGGTCCGACCTGTAAAATCTCCCCTTCACGGGTTCTGAACTATCGCCGGGTTAGCATTAATCTCCGCCTGCGGAAAAAGAAACTCCCATCTTGGATCTCCCCCAGGTATCGTAAGCACGTTCGCCAGCGCCTGTGTATGATTAGAGTTTGTTCTATCCAGCGGCAAATTCAAACGCTTCAGATCAAAAAATCTAAACCCTTCTCCCCAAAATTCCATTCTTCGTTGAACAAGTATCTCGTTAATCAGCGCTGCACCTGAGTTAACAGATTTCACAGCGTTTTCATCACGCGCTTTTTGCAATACAAATAAAGCATCCCGTGCAGCGGCATCCTGTCCGCCTGATCGCGCTTTTGCTTCCGCTTCTATGAGGAACATTTCAGACATCCTCATATAAGGCACATCACCAACACTTAAACTTGAATTGGCAGCAAGAAATTTCCTGTTCATATAAGGCCTTCTCACTCCACTGGGCGGAATCGGAAAATCGGAGTTTGCGCCCGTAGGATCCCACAACTGTTTTCTTATATCACTGGCCGGGATCATATTGTACAGGGTGGAATTAATGGCTTTGGGATTTGTCCGGATATTTGTGGATCCAAAATTGGCCGACATATACGCGAAAAAAGAAGAGAAGTATTCCTGCTGATCGGAGATTTGGTGACTTCCCCACATCCACTCGGGAATGCTTGTATCATTGAACCCGCTAATGTAATCATCCGGGCTCATCAATGAATAAACCTGTCTTGCCTCCACCGCGTACTGCGCTGCCGTTGTCCAATCCTGCATGGTAAGAGCAACGCGGGCCTTTAATCCTTTTGCAACACTTACATCTATTTGCGATTTATCTTCATCCCTGTTATACCCGGTAAGATTTGTGGTAGCGTCTGCGAGATCTTTAAGGATTTGTGCATACACCTCCTCAACTTTGGCTCTTGGCAAACTAGCAATAAGATTACTAGTAAGAAGCGGTACGCCTGATTGATTGTTGGGCTTACTGGCCGCATCATACCGTTTACCAAACATTTGCACCAGGTTAAAATAACTCCAGGCACGATAAACCAGCGCCTGTCCCTTGATGGAATTTTTGTCGGCCGTTTCACCTTCGGCAGCATCTACATTATTGATGATGAGGTTAGCATTGGAAATGATCTGGTAATAGAACAGGTACATGTAAGCGTCGGTAACACTATTGGCAGTACGGTGATCTACCCATTTATATGTGTTATTGTACCAGCCATTGCCGGAAGTGGTCATTACAAGATCATCCCCCAACATGTCCAGGTTTATCATGGCCGATCCCTCACCACCCTGGTCCTGCGATGCGCCAGAAGTATATAACAATCGGTGTATACCATTCAAAGCTGCAAATGCGTTGGTGGTTGTTTGGAAAACCAACGTGGAATTTATAGAACTCGTTGGAGCAGTTTCCAGGTAGTCTTTTTTACATGAATTAAAGCATAAGGCGGAAACTGTTATGGCAAAAATATTCCTGATTATATTTTTCATTCCTCGTAGTTTAAAGGGTAACATTTAATCCAAGTGTAACAATACGCGCAGGGATGTAACCGTTAGATGTAACCCCGGTAAATGATTGTGTTGGATTCAAACCAACACGTTTGGCGGAAATAAATAAATTCTCCCCGCTCAAATAAATCCTTGCCGTTTGAAGGTGAGGAAGGCCGGCATATTTTTTTGGAAGGTTGTATGTAAGAGCTGCGGTTCTTAAGCTCACATAAGAAGCACTTGTAAGCCAACGGTCCGACTGCGCATTAAAATCGGTGGTTTTTGCAACGTCTACCCTTGGCACATCTGTAATATCACCGGGTTTTTGCCAGCGTTTCAACATGTCCTAATGCAGGGCGCCGCCATAGGTGATACCGGAGGTCATTAAGGTTGCATAGTTGTAATCAAATACTTTTCCACCAAGCTGGTAGGTAAATAAAACAGAAAGCGATACATTCCTGAAGGTGAAAGTGCTGGTTACACCACCATATACATCAGGGATGGCGGTACCGGCATAATGAAATCTTGCATTGGAGGCAAAGGTGGTAACAGTGTCGCCATTTTTTGTGATTACAGAGGTAGCAGGATCATAAATATTTGTCCTGTACAACGCCGCACCGTTTGCCGAATCAACACCTATGTACGTACGCAACCAGTAATCATAAATGGATCTGCCAACGGCCAGTTTTTTGTTACCAACAGAACCGCCTGACAGGCTTGTACCGGTAATCAGTTCAGGTTGCGTAGGAGGCATTTTTGTAACCTGGTTTTTAAAAGTGGTAGCATTGGCATCGATTGTCCAGGTAAAATCTTTTCCTTTCACCAGGTCGCCGGCTAATTGTATTTCGAAACCCCTGTTGTACATAGAACCAATATTCATGGTGATGCTGGCAAATCCATTGGTAAGTGTTCCGCTTGAAAGTGGCAGGGGGACATTAAACAACAAGTTATCCGATTGCCTGTTAAAGAATTCTAAGCTGCCTCTCAGCCTGCTCTTCAAAAGGGCGAAATCTATGCCCGCATCAAACTGTTTATTACTCTCCCAACTGAGGTCATTATTCACCAGGTTTGATTGTAAAACACCGGGGTTGGAAACGTTGTCGTACCCCAGGTCATACAATCCCTGGTAGGGATAATAATTCTGGGTGCCGTCCGGGTTAAGGGTGAAGTAATTCCCGGTTTCACCATAAGATGCTCTTAGCTTTGGCTTTAGTTCATTGACCCAGCTGATATTTTTAAAGAATGATTCCTGGTCTAAACGCCAGCCGGCACCCACTGACCAGAACTTACCCCACCGTACACTCTTATAAAACCTGGACGAGCCGTCTGTACGGTAAGAACCTGACAATAAAAATTTGTTATTGTACGTATAGTTAACTCTTCCAAAATAACTTTCTATCTTGTCTTTGTCGGTGTAAGAGTCAAGTTCATTTGTTGTTGTAAAGTTTCTTAATTCGTTTATGCCATCAAAAGCCTGCTGTTGCCTTAGACCGTATAAATATTCATAGGTGAAATCATAGTTTTCATGCCCGGCTAATAAGTTTAGTGTGTGATTTCCCAATGTCTTATTATAATTCAATAATTGATTTAGGGTGATGCTGGTAGAGGTGGTATTATTTCTACTGGACCTGCCTGCCGGGGCACCGTCTCCTACTATCTTGTTTTCGTATGTGGATGCCCGGTAATTGGATATGTCAACACTAATATTTGAAGTAAATTTAAAATCGCGAAAGAAAGATATTTCACCGAATATTCTTCCGCTTAGCGTGTTCATTTTAAATGAATTGTCGTTTAGCAATGTTTCTTCCAGCACATGTCTCCCGGGGTTTCCGCCGGCGGCTCTTGTCATGGTTGGAGAAGAAGTACCTACATCATATTGTTTATTTCCCCGGGCATCCAGCACAAAAGCTCCTGTTACCGGATCATGAAGGTAAACAGGGTAGATGGGCCCAACAGTTCGCGCAAAAGCAAATGGATTTATATACGAGGTATTGCTTTCTCCGGGTAATGTTGCCTCGCTTGCGTCGCTGGTGATTGACTGGTTAGATTTTGTAACGATGGTTGCAAGGTTCAGGCCGGTACGGAACCATCTCAATGGTTGTGTATTTACATTCAGCCTGCCGGTGTATCGTTCATAATCTGATTTTACGACAAATCCCTTTTCGTTTGTGTATCCCAGTGAGAGATAATAATCACTCTTATCCGATCCGCCATTCATGCCGATGGAATAATCACCACGGCTACCGGTGCGGGTTAGTGGTGAAAACCAGTCGAGGTCATCCGGGTATAATAACCGTGCATCCGGGTTCAGCGCTCCATCAGTTCTAACAATGGCATTGTCGGCCACATTAAATGGATTATATCCAAGGCGGTTTTTGATATTAGCAGAGGCATTAGCATTAGCGGCAGGCAGGGGAGTAGTGCCGAAATAAGCAAGGCTGTTCCTCAGACCTTCCCACATTAGCGGGTAGTATTCGGAGGCATTCACTGTTTTGTATTCCTGGATGGCCCTTGATGTTACTCCCTGTGTAACTTTAGCCGCCAGCTGGTTGCTATTTCTTTTACCTTTTTTAGTGGTGATAAGAATAACGCCATTGCCTGCCCTGGATCCATACAATGAGGTGGAGGCGGCATCTTTTAGTACGGAGATGCTTTCAATATCTTCTGTATTCAGGTTGCTAATGTTAAGGTCATAGGGAACGCCGTCAACCACGTATAGCGGGTTGTTAGAAGCATTGATGGATCCGAATCCCCTGATCCTGACTGCAGGTTCACTACCGGGCTGACCTCCCCCGGCATTGGTTGTTACTCCCGGTGCCGCACCGGTTAAGGCACCCAGCACATTAATTATAGGTCGTTGTTCAATCTTCTTCCCATCTATTCTTGTAGCCGATCCTGTGAAGGATGCTTTTTTAGCGGTTCCATAAGCCACTACCATCACTTCATCGAGGTTGGCAGTGGCTGCTTTGAGAGAGATATTAAAAATGGATCGTCCCTGGATAGCGATCTCCTGTGTCGCAAAATTTGTAGAAGAAATTATAAGTGCCTTAGCCGACCCGGGGGCAGGTAATGTAAAGTTTCCTTCGCTGTTTGTAGCGGTTCCCCCGCTACGTCCTTTAATTAATATGGAAACACCTTCCAGTGGAAGTCCTTTTTCGTCGGTAACCTTGCCGCTGACGTTTTTTGTTTGGGCACAAAGCCGACATATAATTAAGCATAAAAATGCAAAACACAAGGCTGATTTTTTCATGACTAAGGAGTTGGTAAAGAATATGGTACTGGCACAAAGAAGTCCGATGATAATTAAGACAATCAAATTATCAGTAGTAAGCGAAAACTCCATTCTTTATATACCGAAGCATGAATATTAACACCTGTGGCGTGAAAAAGAAAAAGTGAGGAAATGAGGGATCGTTCTTATGGCAAATTCATCTTCTTGTTTCAACCCAAGCGCAGCTACCTTCCTTGTTGTCATTTCAAACGAAACGCCATTGAAGATCTCTATTCGAAAATGCTATGGCGCTTCATTTGAAATTGACAAAAAGAAATGGCAACGCATTATAGTAAAGTCTTTAAAAAGCATTTATTTGCATATGAAGTTTTTAATTATTACTATAGATTGTGAGTAATTACCAGGTAAAAAATCAATATATTTAGTTATCATTTCATGTATTAATTATGGCATGATAAGGCTATTATGGAAGGGATTGTAAATTGCGTTGCTTATAGTGAAGGTCGTCGCGTCGCCAACATCGAGATCAGCAAGATCAGTGAAATGTTGGAACAGAAGGATAAATTTGTTTGGGTAGGACTGCATGAGCCGGATGAAGAGTTGCTAAAACAGGTGCAGGAAGAGTTTGGACTGCACGATCTTGCCATTGAAGATGCGCACAATGCCCACCAGCGTCCCAAGTTGGAGTCTTATGGCGACACCATCTTTATTGTATTACGTACCGCACAGATGAACTTTAAAGAGCACCACATCGATTTCGGCGAGACTCATTTTTTCCTCGGCAATAATTTTATTGTGAATGTGCGGCACGGGTCTACCCTTTCTTACAAGGAAGTAAGGTCGCGATGCGAAAGCACCCCTGAATTATTGGGGAAAGGACCGGCTTTTGCCTTGTATGCCGTGATGGATTCAATTGTGGACCAGTATTTCCCGGTAATTGAAGCGCTTGAACAGGAACTGGTTCAGGTAGAAGAAGAGATTTTTGGTAAGAAACCAACCCGCGGCACCACGCAGCGTATCTATGAATTGAAGCGTGAATTATTAGAGGTAAAGCGCGTGATTACCCCGTTGATAGATATCTGTAACAGACTGGTGCGTTTCGATATTAAACTGATTCCCGACGATACACGGCCCTATTTCAGAGATGTTTATGATCATGCATACCGCATAAATGAAATGCTGGATTATACCCGTGACCTGGTAACGGCTGCACTAGAAGCTAATTTTTCCCTTACCTCCATTTCGCAAAGCGAGGTATCGAAAAAGTTTGCAGGCTGGGCAGCGATTATAGGAGTACCTACCATGATTGCCGGTATCTACGGCATGAACTTCGAGGATATGCCTGAACTGCATTGGGAATACAGTTATCCTGTTGTAATTATTGTAACCTTTGGTCTTTGTATTGTTTTATATATTTTCTTTAAACGGTCAGGATGGCTTTAGAGTTGCTGTTACAAGAGTAAATGAACAACAATCCGTAGTTATTTTTTAATTTTTTGGTGTTTTGATATTCATCCTGCTCTTAGTAATAAATTCTTTTGTGTATTGTAACGTACGACATATTATAAATGTGCGATATGATTATACATTTATAAAAACGCAAAGGGCAGGGTCGCCATTCCCCGCACCTGCCTTATGAAGAGCATTTAATACCGCATTAGTCTTCCTTTTTTAATCTTACATAGAGTTCGATAGACTTCCCTCCTTCTGGCTGTAAAATAGTTTGTTTATAAAAATCAGTTCCAATGAATTCCAGTTCAACATTAGTGGTGCTGTCAATAAGTGGAGGATAGGTAGAAAGGCTGTTAATTTCCTTTGATTTATTGCCGCCATCCATCTGAAACTTGCCATAACCAAAAAAGGTTCGGAGCTTTTTGGTTGAATCCGGATAGCTCGCTGCCCAAATAAAATTTCCTTTCTGGTAAACTTTAAATTCAGTATAATTTGGATTACTTGATGTGTCTCCCTTATTGTCTACATAAAAATTCTGGGTTTGTCTCCAGGCGCCATCCAAAGCAGAACTGTCTGATGTTCCTACACTTTGATATTGTTCTATAAGTGTATACTTTTTGCCCTGTAAAGTAAGATCTTGAATTTCCTGTTTGTACCCTGTATCTGCTTTTTCAACATTCAACACAAACGTATCTTTTTGCGCACCGTTCGCTGACGAATAATAAAAATGTTCTATAACCTTTCCCTCTTCATCAATATCATATGTGCCGATTGCATATGAAGCGAGTGAATCAGGAAATCGCATCGCGGCATAAATCACGTGGTCTTTCGTATAAATTTTCATTTGTTTTCGGCTGAGGGCGGAATCTTTAGAGTCATTATGCATAAGTTGACTACGCATTAAGTAGGCCCCATCCATCAATAATTCTTTTTTTTGCTTGCAATTCGTTAAAGCAATCAACAAAAGGATTGGTAGTAGATTTTTCATATGTTTAATTTTAAAAGCTGACTGAATTTACAAAAAACATTTATAAATAACTTTAGAAGTTTAGCTATTTATTGCTTATATAACATAGCGATTGTTTTTACACTGAACCCTCCACGCATTTCCTGAAATATTTGATATCAAACCTAATACACGGATTTCCGAAATCTTTTTAACTGTTTCAAAAAAGACCTCAGAAGGCGAAGTCCAAAAACCCGGGAAATAATGCGTAAACGATCTCCAGGCAGACCAGGAAGACTTGCAGGCCAACTCCAATAAGAATGTGTTTTCTTTACATAATCAATCCATAACAATAGTGATAAATTTTGCATTAATAGGTATTTGTATAATTGCAGGAATGCTTTTCAGGTCATCAAAAATGTTACCACCTGATACGTATAAAGGTATCAATGCCTGGATCATTTACCTGGCACTTCCTGCTGTATCTTTAAAATATCTCCCGCATATTCATTGGAACAGCCAATTGCTGCTGGCAGCTGCCACTCCTGTTATCGTATGGCTGGGGGGGTGGTTGTATTGTAAAGTGTACGCCATGAATTCAGGAATCGACAAAGCCACAGAAGGAGGTATGAAAATCACTGCCGGTTTAAGCAACACCGGTTTTGTGGGTTTTCCTTTGGTTATAGCATACTTTGGCGAAAAGGAATTAGGTATAGCCGTTATCTGCGACCAGGTAAGCTTTATGTTACTCTCTACGGCGGGAATAATTGTTGCCATTAATTCCTCCAGCAACCAGGTACTTTCGGCAGGGGTGGTTTTAAAAAAGCTATTTAGGTTTCCCCCTTTTCTTGCCTTCCTCGCAGCGATCACACTTCCTCGTTTCATTGATCTCTCTCCTGCAGGGCCACTGTTTGATAAACTTGCAGCCACGATAGGCCCGCTAGCGCTTTTTTCTATAGGACTGCAACTGCGGTTTACGGGTTGGCAAAAAGAGTGGAAACAGTTGACAGTAGCATTACTTTACAAACTCCTGATAGCCCCTTTGTTAGTGATGATCATTGCGCTGTTGTTGCATCAAAAAGGAACGGTAGCACATATAAGCATCTTTGAAGCGGCCATGCCAACGGTGCTTACTGCGGGTGTTATTGCCGATGAATATCATCTTAACCCCCGGCTGTCGAACCAGATAATTGGCATTGGCATTATACTTTCAATGGCTACTACGGGCATGTGGTATGCAATTGTTAAATGGCTGATTTAGATTATATGTTATTTGTCACCGAAAATAAAAAGAAATCTGGCTGTCTTCTATTTCAAACCTGGTGCTGCTGGCCTGTTCCCTTTGCAATGTTGTGGCTACAAATTGTAATATACTATTCCTGTCAGACAAAGGCGTATCCGTTTGTTTTTCCCATTGTTGTTCCGTGGGAATAAAAACAAAGAACATACAGTTGCCTCCACCTATTTCATGACTAAACTTAATGCGGATATCTTTTTCTGCAAATGTAATGGTACCGGCTCTTAGATTGCCATCGTATTCTATCCTGCGGTTAAACCAATCTACTTTAGCCTTCATTACCGGCTCTTTCTTTCCCGGTTCTTTTGTCAAGGGAATTTGTGCCACCTCGTTTTTAATGAAAGATATCTTATGTTGAAAGCCCATTTTCCAATTGATCTCAAGAGTATACATACCCGGTGCGATGAAAAGGGTATCATAAACTATTTGATAGTTCCCATTCAACTTTCCCATTACAGGAACTTCTTCCACAATAGATTTTTGCGGGTGGATCTGCAGTTTGAAGATTCCGTAATCCCAGCCATTGTTGGGTAATCTGAAAACCAATTGCTGGCAATCGGGGTAGTGAATAAAACGGACATAGTCGTTCTTCATCTCAATAAATTCCGGTGACCCCTCTTTAATTTCTTCTGTTAATACACGTGGGTTTTCTACATATATGTTGTCAATAATTCCATAATATTCTTCCATATATTCATCGATCTTATTTTGGATGTGTAAATAGTACCGGGTAATATTAAATCTTAAATCGCGGTCAAACAAACTTTTTAGTCATCGCCCTTAATTTATCCTGCTGATATCTTGTCCCTGACGAGATTTGGTATTTTCATCAGAATATTCGTAATTTAGTATCAGTTCTTTCTTTTAGTATTAAAAACTCCGCTATATGAATCGCTTAATAAATTTTCAGCATTGGGGAGACACCCATCACCCCAAATGGCTTGATATCGTTCGTATTTTTTTTGGAATCTTCCTTTGCTTCAAAGGGGTTGAGTTGCTAAATAATATCAATGGTTTACAGGACCTGATGACCGACAAGCTATCTTTTGGTTCTTACGCTCTCGTTGTTTTAAGTCATTACATTGTGTTTGCTCATTTAATCGGCGGCCTTTTTATAGCCATCGGATTTCTTACCCGCATTGCCTGCCTGATTCAGATTCCCATCCTGCTCGGCGCTATAATTTTTGTCAATTCTTCCGGGAATGTTTTCAAACCCTTTTCAGAATTATTTCTTTCTATTTTAGTATTGGTATTATTAGGCTATTTCCTGATTGTAGGAAGTGGCCCATGGTCTATCAACCGGCTTATTGACCAGGAGAATGCTTTGCATGTAAATAAGTAGCGGCAGCGTTTTACAAATAGTAACGAAGTTGCGTTTGGACAGATCGTACGGCATGATACTAACTGAATAGGGTAGGTGCAATTGCCTTACATAGCTGATAAGTTTACAGTAGAGCCTTAACCTATAAGGTTTGCCTACGGGATGATAATCCTTGAAAAGCAAACCTTATAGGTTTGAGCAGGGGTATCCATATCTTAAAAAGTAAATCTTTGAAATTTGAAACAGCAAGGCTTAGTCTAAAAATGCAAAACCTATAAGGTTTGCCTATGAAATTAAAATTACCAGGAATTGCAAAACCTTATAGGTTAACCCGACCACCGCCGCTGCTTCTACCTAACACCTTTGATATAACTTCCAAGTTATTTACATGGTGACATCGAACTAACCTGGTGACCAAGCTGATAGCTGACAGCTGACAGCTGATAGCCAAACTCATACCTCACACCCTACTTATAATTATAATCACTCCAGTAAAGCGTTGCATTCCTATCCGACGGCACCCAGAATATCTTTGTTGTTACATTATTCGCGGCGGATGCTTTCGCGTAGTTAGTAGGATTATTTTGTTGCTCCGATGAAGGATAATGTACCCGTTCAGGGAAGGGTGACCATACAGTACCATGCCATCTAAATATTTCCAGTTTAGGATGACCGGTTCTGCGAAGTTCGGTCCAAAGCTCGTAGGGTTGCATAAGGTTGAGATGAATGTATTTTTGTTGCATTAATATTTCCATCTTATCATCAATAGTTGCGGCAGCTGCAAAACTTGTTTTAATGGTATCTCCCCAGTTGGAAATGACAAGATCGGTAGGTTTGGTCGGATATAAAGCAGCAACGCCGCCAACAGCGGTTATCTTGGATTTATAATCGCTTCCACTATTAATGGCATACCAGTAATTTGTGGAATGTATAACCGCATCTTTCATAGTTGTTTTTATACAAACGGTCAGGTGGGAACGAAGACGCAAGATCGTTTGCATAAAATTCATAATAACTGGTAGCGGATGTTATGACATCGTTGGTAACGTAATGACTGGTTGCATCCAGTTTAGTGCCGGGCAATATCAACCCATCATGATAAACTCTGCCACCCTGCGCACCAGCGGGAGCGGCTACATTATGTTGCCAGCCAGTTTTTTTACCGGCAGCATCAATATAGTAAGCCATGCCGCCACTTTTTTCATCACGATACTGTAAGGTGCTACTTAATTGTCCCAGCCCGGTCATGCGCATATTCGTATAAGAGAAAACCGTTCCGCCGGATTTATAATCAAGGCCTATGCGGAAATTAAAACTTTTATATCGCAGGTCCGATAAAATACCGCCATATAATTTAGGCATGATGTTACCGGCTATAATTGTTTTTTGCGCATCCAGCGAATAGAGGCCGGAGTTGGAAACCACCTTATTGCCATTATCATCGCGCACAAAATCATACATTTTGATCTCGCCAAACGGGCGGCCAACATCGGCCCTGATGCTTGCTGCACCTGAGTTGTTATTGATAAGGTTGCCATAAGTGTAGGCTTGCAGGTCGCTATACAAACCGAGTACTTTTGATCCCTGGCGTGCACCGTTAATGGTGATGTTCCAGCGAAGGTCCTTTATAACAACAGGAGATCCCATAACGGAAAATTCAAATCCCCAGGTTCTCATATTGGCGGCGTTAATTTTAAGACTGGAAGAACTGGAAGAGGCGGAAATGGGCAGGCCAATAATCTGGTCATACTTATTATTGGTATAGTACGAAACATCTACGGTGAGCCTGTTTTGATCAAAGAAGCTGTTGTTAATACCCACTTCGAACTCACGTTTACGCTCCGGTTTTAATGATCCGGGTAATAAGCTGCCAGGAAGTGTTATGGAAGTAGCGGATACGCCCGTACCTGTAATATAACCAATGCTATACTGGTTGTTGGCAAAGTAACGGTTGGTACCATTGCCCACGTCGGCCCATGCAAATCGTACCTGGCCCCGGTTCATTTTTGAAACACTAAAACGCTCGGTATAGTTCCAGGTGATGACAAAACTTCCATTAGCCACCACCGGTAGTATTCGTGTAACACTGCTCTTTGTTGTATAAGTAGTGTTATCATAATCCAGTCCGAACTGGCCCGTAAAAAAGATATGTTTGGTGAAATTTAAAGTAACCTTGGCGGAGTTGATAATATAATTTATCATCTTTCTGCCTGTTCCTGTCATAGGCCCACAGGTATCCTTCGATATTTGCCACCCCCGTGTTCGAGATGGCGTTACTCAGGTCGCGCTGGTAGCCGGTATTATCCAAATAAAGGTTGTTATATAAACTATGATAATCATAGTCAACAGGAAATCCCCAGGCAATACTTCCGCCATTTCCTTCCCGCCTGTTTTGGGATACGATATTGTAAATATTGGTTACCAGTTCAAAGCTGGCAAATTTCGAAGCTTTTATATTACCACTGAAACTGAATGTATTTCTCTTTTGTCATGAGTTAGTACTGGTAATATCATTATACTTATAATTGGTGTAAGAAGCCCTGATGCTGCCTTTGTCACTGCTTCCTGCTATGGATATATTTGAATTGTACGAACTGCCTGTTCTAAAGAGATCCTCATAGGTATCGTGCGGTGAATTGGTGGTAAGAACACTATCATACCCCATCACACTGGAGCCATCAAATTTAGGCCCGAAACTGAAGCGCCTGTTGGGTATCTGCCTTACCCTTTGTCCGTTTCGTATGGCGTACACCGTATCATAAAAGTTATCGCCCAAACCGTATTCATTTTGCAGGTCAAGATAAATTCTTGGTTTTTCCACGCTGTATTGAAATGCGCCGGACATTCCAAATCCTTTTACATTGCGCCCTGTTTTAGTGGTGATTAATACAACACCATTTGCCGCATCGGTTCCATATAATACCGTTGCTTTGGCGCCTTTAAGAATATCTGTCGATTCAATATCTTCTGAATTGACATCGTTTATGTTGGAGCCATAATCATATCCCTATCCAACAGAACCACCTATGGATGTTGACCGGTCGCTGATGATAACACCATCGATTACAAATAGCGGTCGCAGATTCTGGTCAGGATTTAAACTTGCAGAGCCGCGGATATTTAGTTTCAGTCCTCCCATTGGGCCGGCCGCTCCTACATTTACTCCTACACCGGAAGCCTTACCATATAATGCCAGAAAAGGGTTCATGGTAACACCCGCTTTTGTTAGTTCTTCACCCTTTACAGAAGCAATACTGTAACCAACAGATCTTCTGTCGCGTTTGATGCCAAGAGCCGTAACTATTATATCTTCTAAACCGCCGGCCCTTGGCGTTAAGGATATATTTATCGTGTTTGAATTGCCGGTTCTCACGGTTTTTTCTTCATACCCTACAAAGCTAAAAGTGATACTGCTGTTAACAGGAATGCTGAAAGAAAATTTTCCCTGTTCATCGGTAGAGCCCCCGATTTTGATGCCGCGGACAAGATAAGTAACACCGCTAAGGGTTTGCCGGTACTGTCGTTCACTACCCCGGAGATCGTTTTTTGTTGGGCTACCGCAAATGAATTTGCCAGGCTACTAATAATGATTAGTAGAAAAAAATGTTTGATTTTTCTCATATTAGTGTTTTGGATATACAGATAATGTTTTTCGAAAGTAGGATAATTTAAAATACACGCTTTACCATTTATGTAATTTATTGGTTAATCAATATGAAGATGGTTTCATTTGGTAAAACTATTTGCGTTTAATTCAAATGTTAAGAAGGAGAATTTTTATTGAGAGAATTGAGTGGCAGGTGTGCTCTCTGAGGAAGGTCTACCGTAGATACGAGTTCTCGCTAGTGCTATGTCAACTCTAAAATGACGCTTTGGCTATCAGCCTTCCCCTATCAGCTATCAGAGGAAACTAATTCTAGCATTGTTTTCCTGATAGCTGACTGCTGATAGCTGATAGCCAAAATAACCGACAGTTTATGTTTGACACGACGCTAGTATATATCTTCATCAAGATAAAAATAGTTTTAAAATTTGAATGGTCATGAACCGTCAAAATATATTACCATAGGGTAAAGCCCTGTGAGAGGGATCATGATTTGACCCGTTCTCTTTAAGTGCGCAAGGTATTAGCGGATTTAATGTTCAGTGAAAAGAATGACTTAGTTCAACGGATATGGTTATGCATTTTATATGATGCCCTATATTCTAAAGCAATACCCGCAATCGTGGTTTAATAATTAGTCTTCGAGCGATGTTACAATATCCAGGATTCGGAAAAGGAATGTTTTTAACCCAAAAGACCAACTTAATTTTTTAATTTTCATTGAATATTTTTTATGATGAGTTAATCTAAAAAAAATTCGATTATCAGTGCGCAGTCATATTACTTAAAAATACGTCGAAAATATACCTAATGCAATACCTGTAAGTGGGTATCTTTTATAAAAGCGTATAATAATTCATCTTTATCGTTGGTTAGGTGTGTGGGGTGAAGTGAAAAATTAGTTTGAGGGAATAATATTTTTTGTTTCAATTTCAGCGAAGCGCTGTTTAGTGCCTGTATTAAAAACCTCTTACGCGCTTCAGCTGAAATCCCTGGAATGCAAGGTGACTTCATCGTGGAGATTTCAGCTCAAAGCGCCGTAAGATGCTTCTATTCGAAGACGCTTTGGCACTTTGGTTGAAATGACAAGCCAGGGAGAGAGTATCGTTTGGTGATTTTTTTTGACCCTATTTTTTGTTTGTCATTTCAGCTGAAATCTCTGAAATGCAAGGTGACTCGCCGTAAAATGCAATAATGACAAGGCGGGAACAATGTCATTTGGCAACCTTTTTTGATCTCAATTTGTTTGTCTTTTCAGCGGAGCGCTTTGGAAATCTCTGAAATGCAAAGCTGTCTCCATCCTTCAGATTTCAGCTCAAAGCGCCGTAATGCTTATATTGGCATTTTTATTTGTGCACCTTCCACTTAATTCAATTTAAGCAAACAGCCCCATCTCCGCCTTTCCCAATCCGTCCTGTGTAGTGTAAAATGGTCTCTTTTCCACCACGTAATGCGCATCCTCGGCGATACCGAGTGCATGGTAAATAGTCTGGTGTATCTGATCTATCACAATAGGTTTATCAATAGTTTTACAAGGCCTTTCATCAGCCGTTTGACCATACACCTGTCCCTTTTTAATACCACCCCCAAACATCAGGATAGACCCTGCATCAGTAAAATGACGATGCATACCGTAGTTCTTCAGTTCCTGTATAACATCGGGTTGTTTAACCTGTTCCTGTACTTTAAGGTCCGGGCGGCCTTCCACCATCATGTCTCTGCTGAACTCGCTGGCTAAAATAACTATGGTACGATCCAGGTGACCGGTACGTTCCAGGTCTTTTATTAATTGTGCTACCGGGCCGTCAATCTGTTTTTTCATACCAACCTGCCTCGTATACCCATTTTCATGGGTATCCCAGCCTTCGAATGGAATATATTCGGTGGTTACGCTTATAAAACGAGCGCCCTGCTCCACCAGGCGGCGGGCCATCAGGCAACCTAATCCAAACTTGCCGGTATTGTAGATATCATAAATCTCTTTTGGCTCTTGCGACAGATCAAATGCTTTTGATTCGGGTGATTTCAAAAGTATATACGCCTGTTCCATAGATCTTTTCAATGATTCTTTCTGGTAGTCGCTGCCCACTTCACCCATGGCGCTTTGTTTTACCAGCTCATTGTACAACTGGTTGCGCTTTTCGAATCTTGCATGAGACATTCCAACGGGTGGTTGAACACTTTCCAGCCCGCTCGAAGGATCGGGGATCATAAACGGCCCGTATTCATTCCCTAAAAAGCCGGAGCTATGAAAAGCTTTTAATTCTTCTCCTTCACCCAGGGTCAAACGCTGTCCAATGTCGATGAAAGCAGGTATCACCGGGTTCTTAGGACCAAGTTCCTTGGCAATCCAGGCGCCAAAATGAGGGGCGGCGACCGACTGTGGCGGTTTGTAACAGGTATGCCAGTGGTACTGGTGACGCGAATGCAGGATAAACCCCATATCCGCAGCTACATACGACTTGATAAGCGTTCCCTTATCCATGACCTTCCCAATAGATTGCAGTCCTTCTGAAAAAGATACGCCGTCTATAGCCGTCGGCAAAGATTTAAAAGTGCTCAACACGCTGTTTGCATCCATTCCCGGGGAAAAAGGTGTATATCGTTTAGGATCAAACGTATCGGTATGAGCCATTCCGCCGGCCATCCAAAGCAGGATAACGGAGTCAGCCTTTGCATTTGTCTTCTTACGATTGCAGGAAGTGAGCATGCTTGTCAGTGGCGCCCCGGCCGCCATGGCTGCCAGAGAAGCTGCACTGGTATTTTTTAGAAAATCTCTTCTGTTCCATTTCATCGTCGTACGATTTAATGAGGGTAAAATTACTTAATAAATAATTTGAAATTCCGGCAGCAGCATCACCGCCCAGAACAGGTCCTGGATAGCCTCTGCGCCGGGAGAGTCGCCCAATATCTGCTTGGCAACCTTTATCTCTTTTTCCTCTGGCTCGCGGGCCAGGGCTTTCCGGTATATTTCCTTGATGATCAGGTCTTCTTTTTTAAATTTGGTTTTATAGTCTACTGCACCTTTTTTCAGCGCTAGATTAAATCGATCTCCATTCGTAAGTTCCAATGCCTGCAGAAGGTTTGCCTGCGATTCCCGGCTCGTAGAAACCGTTTCGCGGTTGGGCCTGCCTAGAGCGGTGAGAAAATTATTGTTGACCACTAAAGAAGCACGGGGATAGAGCAGGATCGATCTTTCAGC
>JBDSBP010000477.1:0-3809 GCA_039921525.1 Chitinophagaceae bacterium
CTCATTAAACCTAATCAGAAGTCTTAATTTAGTAATGATTTTCCTAAAAGCTGATAGCCGATAGCTGATAGCCGATAGCCGTAACTAAATTACCCGATCATGAAGGGTCTTAAAACCATCCTATTTCTCACCATCTCCAATACATTTATGACCTTTGCCTGGTATGGCCATTTGAAATTTAAAGATTTTGAATGGGGGAAGAACCTCGGTCTTTTTTTCATTATTTTAATCAGTTGGGGACTACCATTTTTTGAATACCTTTTCCCATTCCTGCAAACCGCATAGGATTTAAGGATGATGGCGGCCCCTTAAACCTTGTTCAGTTAAAAACAATACAGGAAGCTCTTACCATTATTATTTTCATGGTTTTCACCACCATCTTTTTCAAAAATGAAAAATTAGCCTGGAACCATTTAGTGGGCTTCCTGTTGATTGTAATGGCAGTGTTTGTGATCTTTAAAAAGTGGTAATTGTCAGATGGAAGTTTTAGTTGTTAATGTGTTTGCTTTAAACAATCGTATAAAATTGCCGCCCAAAATTTTCTTGATATCTTTTTTGCTGTAGCCACGAGCCAATAGCTCTTTCGTAATTAGCGGATACCCGGTAACGTCATCCAACTGCAAAGGAGTTGAAGGTATACCATCAAAATCAGAACCAAAACCTACGTGATCAACGCCAATTAGTTTCACGATATGATCGAGATGGTCTACTAGCAGAGAAAGTGGTGGTCTCATTTGCTGAATCTCTACCGCATATTTTTCATATAAGAGATTGGTCGCGAAATAGGGTTCGGGATTTATTTTAAGCAATGAATCGAATTCGGTTTTATGAAGCAGCGCAAAGGCTTTCTCGCGTTTGTTATAATTGCTGTCTAAAAAGCCCGGATAAAAATTTAGATGTATCACTCCGCCATTTTTACCAATTGCCAAAATTTGATCATCTTTCAGGTTACGAAAAACCGGGCACAAACTATAACAACTGCTATGAGAAAGAATAACAGGTTTGGTGGTGGTATTTATTGCATCCCAAAAGGTTCGTTCGCCTACGTGTGACAAGTCGACCATCATACCAATTTGATTCATGTGCCTAACAATCTGCCTGCCAAAATCGCTTAACCCTTTTGATTGATGCAAAAGGGAGTCATTGGTTTCTTCCATTGCAGATGTGGCCCAGGGATTTGAATTGTTCCAGGTTAGCGTCATATATCTTACCCCCCTGTTAAATAAACTGTCCAGCTTGTTTAAATCGTTTTCCATCATATGGCCTCCTTCCATTCCTATCATGGCAGCCAGCTTTTTTTTCTTTATAGCCTGCTTTAATTCTTTAGGAGTTTTTACAACTACCATTTTAGATGGGTTCCTGCCTTCCCATGCATACAATGTATCAATTTGCCGGTTCGCATAGGCATAAGGGTTGATTTGCAAGCCATCGCACCATACGGAAAAAACCTGTACATCGATCCCTGCTTCTTTCATTCGTTGCAGATCAGAATGCGTTTTACCTTTCAGGTCCTGGTCGAAGCTGAAATTTTTTGACAAGGCTGTGGTTAGAATATCATTGTGAGCATCTACCAATACACTCCTGGCATGAAGCCTTTGATAATCTTGTGAAAAGGAAACACAAGAGGAACACAAATAAACTAACCCGGTTAAAATGTATTTCATAGAGGTAAGGTAATTAAAATTCGGATCAGGATTTTAAGTTCCAAAATTACCTGTTTCTTAATCCCCGAATGAGACCCTCGTCGTTAATACTTATAAGATTGACGGTATCTTCGGCGATAGTTGCCATGAACTGTTGGCTGGTAGCCTCCATTTGCAGTGTGTTCGTACGGTTATCAATGGTAACTCCAGGTGTATCAATGCCCAGATCTTTTAGTGACGAAGCATATCTCCTGTTTTTGGTGAAATATTCCTTCTGGCGGTAATAACATAACCACAAATATTTCTTTTGTTTTTCCGGGTACGGCAGCTCAAACACAACTGCTGCATCACTTTCCTTGCGGGTAAATTGCAGATATCCCCAACGCTCGGGGAAATGCATATTTATGACACCCTGTGGTGACCATACCCAATTATGTTCTGGTTTGTTTCTGCCAGAGGGATCCTTTTTCTTAATATATTTTCCATCCCGTATTTCAGTATCCCACTCAACCCTTGAGAAATTGATGCGCCATATTTCGCCCTCACGTGGTGTTCCTGTTACATTTCCCATGAGAACTGATCGAAAGGGTATAGCCATTTCTACCGTCCAGCTACTGTCTTTGTCAGTAGCCTCATTAAGCGTTCCCTTAATGTTAATACCTGATCTTAGTTTAGCCAGGTCCCAGTTTATCATCGCCCCCGAGAGGTTACGGTAAGGTTTAGGCATAAAAAGATCAAAGATGGTGTTTAATGCGTTCACTTCGATTTCATAATACTGGTGCGTGTTATTATCGGGATCAATAAATACTTCGAAGTCATTATCGTGGAAGACTATATCATCATGATTGCGAAGCATGGCCCAGATATGAGGCTCCTGCAATTCAGCAGCAATAAAAAGACAGGTATCATTCCATAACATTTTCATCCTTGTTTGAAATGCGGGAACTGGTTGCTTGGATCCTTCAATGTCTTTAAAATTTTCGCTCCAGGGAGCCTTTTCCCAGGAGTTCTCCGTGATAATTCCATCAATCAACGGTGCAGTCTGTGTATAACGGGCAATATAACTTTCCGGTTCGGTGAACAGGTTCTCCAGCCCATTTAAAAGAGCCTGTGCGTGGCCGTTATAGCTGGCAAACAGAAAAAAGAATAAGAAAAGTTTCCGCATGGTGATGTGATTATTATTATTTTGATGACAATGACATTAACTTAACATATGCCCCTGTAAGCTGTTAAAAAAACGCAGAGTGTGTGCATATCTTCCCCCTCCTTATTCATAGGAGGGGATGTTCAGGAACGATGCGAAGCACGTAAGGGAACGGGGGTGGTTGCTGCGGGGTGTCACAAACTATAAGCTAAATTTCAGGATCCAGAGCACCATTTTCAGGAAGCACCCCGCGGTAACCACCCCCGTTGTATTCCGTGCTGCGCAACGGAATACAACATCCCCTTGAATAAGGAGGGGAAGATAACACAATCACTCTCAATTATTCTTAACTTAATAACACCGGCCTTTCGGAACATTGATGCTTCTAAAACACCTCCACCGCCGAAATCAACGGGCAGGCTCTGGCCCCTTTAATATTCACCCGTATTTTATCCGTTTCAACCGGAGATATTTTCAGGATTCTTTTATACCCGATCGTTGTGCCAGCGGCCACCTCCTTCCAGGAATCCTGTTGCCAGGCTTCTATTGTAAAGGATTTAACGCGTTGACCCAACCGGATATATTCCTGTATGGCAACGTATTTAACAGGCTGTTTTTTCGCAAGATCAATTTCAACATTTCCTGTTACAACATTATCATCTGTTGTCCAGTAAGTGTCTTTTTTACCGTCGGTTACTTTGGAAGCATCATATGTTGCATCACTACCACGAAATGAGCTAACCTTTGCCCTGGCAGACTTTGCCAGGTTAACTTTAAATTCTTTATCCAACATCTGGCGGAAACCCTGTAACGACTTTACATCGTGTTCATTAAAGAGCCCTCGTTGATCTGGTGGCACATTTAATAAAAGAACCGCCCCACGGCCAACGGAAGAAAGATAAATTTCAAACAGGCGTTCAGGCGATTTTACGAGGGAGTCTTCCTGTTTATGATAGAACCATCCGGGACGAATAGAAACATCTACTTCTGCAGGGATCCATTTTTTTCCATCTTCTGAACCG
>JBDSBP010000478.1:0-4817 GCA_039921525.1 Chitinophagaceae bacterium
CGGAACAGCGCTAGAGGGCGATGCTTACAAGGATTATGTCCGGGGAGAAGCTGATGCATGGAAAACTGCGCCTGTTAAAATAGAAGCTGAATATGAAATTCCTTATGAAGTTCATAATCCCATGGAAATGCATGCAATTACTGTTAAGTGGGAGGCAGATGATAAAGTAACCTTGTATGAGAAAACACAGTACATAACCGGAACACAGGGAAGTATTGCTGCCGTATTTGGGATTCCTCCTGCCAATGTGCATGTTATAACAAAATTTGTTGGAGGTGCTTTTGGAAGTGCCGGCGGAACATGGCCACACTCCATTGCGGCAGCTATTGCAGCAAAGCAGACTGGCAAGCCTATAAAAGTTTCATTAACAAGAGACCAGATGTTTACAATGGTCGGATATCGTCCAAAGGCAATACAAAAGATCTCTATAGGAGCAACCAGGGATGGGAAACTCGTGGGCATTACGCATGAAGCTAATGCCATGACATCCTCTTATGCCGAGTTTAGGGAAGGGATTACCAATACTACACGTTCGCTATATGCATGTCCTAATGTTACTACCCGGTATAAAGTCTTTCCGGTTGATCTTAGCATGCCAACCTATATGCGAGGCCTTGGTGAAACAACCGGAATGTATGCGCTGGAATGTGCGATGGATGAAATGGCGCTTGCATTAAAAATGGATCCGCTGGATTTCCGTTTAGTCAATTATTCTGAAAATGACCCGGAGCATAATCGTCCTCATTCAAGTAAATTTTTAAGAGAGGCATACCAGATTGGTGCTGACAAAATTGGCTGGAGAACCCGTAATCCGGAGATTAGTTCGATGAAAGAGGGGGACTGGCTGGTAGGATATGGAATGGGTTCAGGTGTTTTTGGTTCAGGAAGAGGCGCGGCAAAGTTGGGTGTAAAATTTTTAGCAGACGGAACTTTGATATTGCAATCTTCTGTAACCGATATGGGGGCCGGAACTTCGACCGCTATGATTAAACTGGCTTCCCAAACCTTTGGCATTCCTGCAAGTAAAATAAAGTTTGAAATGGGAGACTCAGACCTTCCACGCGGACCGGGACAATTCGGTTCTCAAACCACGTCGGCATTGGGTTCAGCTGTAAGCGATGCTTCTGTTAGCTGGAAAAAGAAAATGGTAGAGATAGCAAAACAAACTTCTTTTTTTCACACCGAGAAAATTCATGAGGCGGATCTTAAAGATTTTAAATTTGATAATGGGTTCATGATCCTGGAGCAGGAACCAACAAAAAAATTAAGTTATGCTGAGCTTTTACAAAGTGCCAATCTTCAACAGGTAGACATGTTGGAAGATTCAAAAGGAGTTCGTCAAGATAAATATACGACCTATGCATACGCCGTTCATTTTGTAAAGGTGCTCGTACATCCCTTAACAGGTGTGGTACGTTTGGATAAAGTTGTTGCAGTTGTCGATGGTGGAAAAATCGTGAGTGAGAATACTGCGAGAAGTCAGCTTATAGGCGGAGTAGTAAGTGGAATAGGTATGGCATTAACAGAAGAAGGAGTAATAGACCATCGATATGGAAGATGGGTGAATAATAATTTTGCAGACTATCATGTTCCGGTAAATGCAGATGTACCGCATATTGAAGCCATTTTTGTAAACAAACCCGATCCCATTGTGAACCCTATAGGATCAAAAGGTATAGGAGAAGTAACAATGGTTGGGTTTTCATCCGCAGTTGCGAATGCTGTCTTTCATGCCACAGGTAAAAGGGTACGGGATCTCCCTATTACACCTGATAAGCTCATATGATATATTGATTCTGCAATCATGGTAGTGAATGTAAGGCCTGCACTTGCAGTATTCCAATATTTTGGTATTTGATGCGAGTGCGTCAGGTACACACAAAAAAGGGTTTGTTGAACGTGTGATTAATTAACAGCAATTATAACGGACTCAAAGAGTAAGATGAAAGAGTGCCTGTATTAATATTTCTGATTAACTTAAGCAGTTTCTTCAGCCATCGGCACACTTGCTCCCGCAATAAAAATGATATATATACCATCGGCTACGCTTGCCTACATATTCTCAGGCATAATTTACAAAAGGCGGCATGTATTTGTTTGATTCTTCGTGGTGTTTATTTTATAACTTAAGGAGGTTTTTATCGTGTTAGCTTCTTTTTTGATCCTTTTAAAATAAATAGAACTATAATAAAATTTGTAGGTACAGACAATCGGTCGGCCGATGTTGCTGAGTCTTTCCAGGGCAGTATAAGCAAAGAAAAAATTTGATTATAACGCCCTTGAACAACCGCAGAAAAGCAAAGAGATCATCACACCCTGGATCAATTACTTTGTCATTACCATTCTTGAAGCGCAGATCCAGAGAAAACAGTTTGTTGATTTTTTAATGAAGAAAACTAAGTTCTATGACCGTTTAAACATCTGCTAAATGATCGTCAATTAAAAGTGGTCAGACGAATACTCGATTCGGGCCCTAACGGTTTTGAGGGAGGGATGAGTGCAAAAAAACATGCTGCCAACTGAGAAGTGAGAAGTTGTTGTAATACAAATCACCTTATCCAGGCAAATTCTATAATAAAGAGTTACCAAGTTGATTTTTGGTTATCGCTAATTGGTTTGTACTCTTTTACGTTCATCTTCTGAGCCAGTGGTTCTTGATCTATTTGCTTTTATTTTGAAATTGCCAAACTTCCTGGTATAGGTTAGCTTCAACGTTGGTACGTTGAATCGCAAATCTAAAGAGGTTATCAAATTGTATTCAGGAGCATCTATAGACCACCTGTAATGTGGAGAACCTGAAAAATCAGTAATATTAAACAATAACGCATCATTGATGCCAAACTTCTTTTGAAGTCCAAAGTTTAGTGAGGTAATTGACCTTAGTTTGTAAATACCTACCAGACCTCCTGACTGGTAAGACCCCGATATTTCCATTGAAAAATTTTTAGGAAGAACAATTGATTGTGTTGAATTAATATTGAAATTTAGCTGGGAAACGATAAGGGGAAATCCTTTATAGGATGCGCTTAATTGTTGCCAGAATCCCGAAATATTATTTTGCATACTCCACCATTCTGTTATGGTTGATGGTAGTGCAAGTGTGAGTGCGACAACATGCTTATGCTTTTGATTTTCTGCAGCAAACGTTTGCTTATTTGTAAGCGGATCTATTCGCGGAGTAAAGTTTGTGATAGTATTTTTTTCAAATGTGTAAGATAATGAAAATACAAAACGTCGTAGTAGATAATCCCATTTTATGGCATTTGCAATAGATGGCTGCAAAGCCGAGTTGCCTGAAATAACCGTATTTGGATCCACAAAGTAAACGAACGGTGCCATATCGTTGAACGTGGGCCGGGTGATACGGCGGCTATATGAAAAATTAAATGAACTATTATCAGTTAATGCATGGGATAGGAAAAAGCTGGGGAACAAATTACCATAGTGCCTGTCAACAATATTTTTCTTTGTTTCAGAGCCCAAGTTCGAATTGGTGTATTCATAGCGCAATCCGATCTTACTGTTTATTTTATCACTCAATTTTACATTCAACGATGTATATGCAGCAAAAATACTTTCTTCCAAATTATGCTTTGATGTAAGGTCCTTATCAACGACCCAGTTATTTTGAGATTCTTTTTCCATACCCACGTCGTTTGAAAAAGAGGACAAAGTTGCCTTTATACCAGCGTCCAGGTTTGATTTATCGCTTATTTGTTTGGTATAGTCAACAGTGGCAACCCGAAATTTGATTAGGGTTTCTTTCCTGCTTTTTGTTTTGTCCAAGTAAAGTAAATTTTTACTGGGGCCATAAAAGTTATTAAGATAAGTTAATTTATTTGCATCCCTATAAAAGATGTAATCCACATTAAAAGTCAATTGTTGATTGCCAGTTAGCTGCCGCTGCGCGTTAAGATTTACACTATAGTTATCCAAGGGATGCCTTTCGTCATTATCAATTATAATGGTTGTGTCTAATATTCCGTGTAGGAAGATATTACTATTGTTCACGGCATCCATTCCATACATGTTGCTCAGCCCGGATAATAAAACGCCTAATACAGTCTTCTTGTCGGGGTCATAATCTAAGCCAATCCTGCCCATATGATTTCTTCTGAAGTCGTCCCTTTCGGTGTCCATAAAGTTTTCTATTGAATTGCTTCCATTGGTTACTTTACGGTAAAAATCGCCATGGGCTGAGGGAGCTATCCGGGTAAAGGAATAATCTCCATAGAGGTTAAACTTTTCCTTCCTGTTATTGACATTTATATTACTGCCAAAAGCAGGCCCACCACCAATGCCATAACCCGCTGTAGCTGCAAGAGAGCCGTTGGTACCGTATTGGGTATTTTTCTTTAGAACGATATTAATAAACCCTGCATTGCCTTCTGCATCAAAGTTAGCCGGTGGTGTGGTAATCAGTTCTATTCTTTCGATATTTGCTGCACTCATACCTGCCAGCATTTGAAAAATGGCGTCTGTTGGCAAACGGTTAATTTTCCCGTTAAGTAACAAAACAACTCCTTCTTTTCCATTAATCGACAATGTGTTACTTTGCTGGTTAACCGTTATGCCGGGTGAACGCATTAAAACTTCTAAAGCAGTGCTTCCTGTGTTAGTAATACTGTTTGCCACGTTTATCACCATGCGATCGATCTTTTGTTCAAACATTGGTTTTTTTACAGTAACCGCTACGTCTGCAAGGTTTACTACTTTTTCTAAAATTTTTATTGCAGGAATAGAAATATTATCACGGTCCTTCAAATTGAAAGCATTACTATAAACATCTTTAAAACCTGCAAAGCTGGAAACGATGT
>JBDSBP010000479.1:0-9685 GCA_039921525.1 Chitinophagaceae bacterium
ACAAAATGTAACTCTATTCCGCGGAATAGGGCATTTGTAAATACTTTGAACATTTTTTATCCCAGTTGGAAACAACTGACTATACACGAATCATCTCCTGGTGGACCTTTATCGGATTATTTAAAAAAGCAAGCCAAAGGCTATACCAGTTCGCATTATTTTGAAGATACCCCGAGAGGTAAATACAAAGGTGAACATCGTTCAGAGGATTTGTCGGCACTGACTTTTGAAGATAACACTTTCGACTTGTTTATAACATCCGATGTTTTTTAACATATAATGGAACCCAAAAAAGCTTTCTCGGAGATAGCAAGGGTCCTTAAACCAGGCGGAGCACATATATTTACGACGCCCTGGTACCCGTTGATTGAAAAATCGGTTCAGCGGGCAAAAATGGAAGATAATAAATTGATTCATCTTGAAGAACCTGTTTATCATGGCAATCCGATAGCTGCAGATGGGTCACTTGTTACATTCGACTGGGGGCGAGACTTCACCAGATTAATATTCGATTCAAGCAAGCTTTATACAACTGTATATCTTGAGAAAAATATCAGGTATGGCCTAGACGGTAAGTTCCTCGAAGTTTTTATCAGCGTAAAAAATTTATCTGCCAATATTAAATTGTAGTGTTAGTAAAAGTTGCTGCGTTTTCAAACGGCTAATGATGCGGGGGTACAATGTTATTTGAATGGGATATTGATAAGGATAATTTATAGTAGTGAATAAGTTAATTGAATTGCCAATCATGTCCACAACATAAATTCAGCTTTATTTGGTAATAAAAAGCTTTATGAAGAAGTCTCAATCAAAAATTAAAAACATTGCCATAGTTCTTCCTCAATTCCATCCCTTTCCTGAAAATGACAAATGGTGGGGTAAAGGTTTTACAGAATGGACTAATGTTACAAAAGCAAAGCCTGCCTTTAAAGGACACTATCAACCTCACTTGTCTTCGGACCTCGGTTATTATGATTTAAGACTGCCTGAAGCAATGGAAGATCAGGCTAATTTAGCAAGAGAATATGGAATCGATGGCTTTTGTTATTATCATTATTGGTTCAATGGAAAACGTTTGATGCGCCAGCCTTTAGATAACTTGATAAATACGGGTAAACCCGATTTCCCATTTATGTTATGTTGGGCAAATGAAAACTGGACAAGAAGATGGGATGGATTAGAAAGCGAAATCCTGATAAAACAAGAGTATAATGCTGAAGATGACGTTCAACACATCAGATTCTTATGTGATTTTTATTTTTCTGATAGCAGGTACATTAGAGTTGATGGGAAGCCTTTTATATTAATTTATCGGCCATTATTATTTCCGAATATTCGGGCAACTTTGGAAGTTTGGCGTAATGAAGCGTTGCAAAGGGGTATTGGCGAGCTTTACATTGGATACATGCAAACATTTTCGTTTAAGGATGCGCCAGAAAAATATGGGTTTGATTGTGCAGTTGGTTTTCAGCCTGACTTCTCGGATTTGCCCAGACATGAAATGCCGTCATTTTTGGACAAGGTAAAAAACAAACTGAAAATTGCCAGCTCAGTTCACTACTCAAATACTATTGTGTCATATTCAAAATACGTTGATAGGATGTTAAAGAAATTTCCATCTCAGCATAACATCTATCCAAGTATATTCCCCGGATGGGACAATTCTGCCAGGCGACAAAACAATGCCATAATATTTGTTGATTCAACTCCTTCTGAATTTGAACGTTGGCTAAAATCAATTAAGGCACAGTATTCAAATAAGGATACAATTTTATTCTTAAATGCCTGGAATGAGTGGGCAGAGGGAAATCATTTGGAGCCTTGTCAAAAATGGGGTAGGCAATATCTTGAAGTAGTTAAAAAAGTTATGAAGGATGATGGAAAGGAGTCAGTGTGGCAAAAAATAAAGAGCTAATGTGTAAGGTAATAAATTTAAAGCGGGGATTCAGAGATTTATATTCCTGGCTAAGCTTTTTTCATGGATCCATCTCAAATGAATGAACTCAAATGCCCCTTGTAAGCATCATATTACCTAATTATAATCATGAACTTTATTTAAATAAACGAATTGATTCAATCCTAAACCAAACTTACGAGGATTTTGAATTGATTATTTTAGATGATTGTTCAAATGATAACAGTAGAGAAATAATAGAAACGTATCGTTCACATAGGAAGGTAAGCAACATTGTTTTTAATGAGATAAATAGCGGCAGCACCTTTAAACAATGGGACAAGGGAATACAACTTGCAAGCGGAGACTATATCTGGATTGCGGAAAGCGACGATTACTGCGAACCAACGTTTTTATCAGAATTAATAACTCCGTTGATAAACGACAACGACTTGGTAATATCATTTTGCCAATCTTTATTTGTAACCCCGCAAGGAAAAATAATAAATAAAACGGAGGCGGATTACTTGTCAGCAAAAATTTCCGGGAAAAATTTCTTAACAAAATATTTGTTAGGATCTAATGCGATTTCTAATGTGAGTATGGCAATATTAAAGAAGGATATTATTGTATCAGTTTCCAAGGATTATAAGTCCTTTAAGTATTGTGGTGATTGGTTACTTTACGCTAATATGTGCCTGAAAGGAAATGTTTTTATTTCAGGTAAATATTTGAACTATTATTTAAGGCATGAAAATTCCGTTACGGCTGATTCAACAAAGCTAGGATATGATTTTTTTGAGGGGAACAGGGTATTTCAATTTATAAAAAGCAGCATCGATATAAACCAAGAAGATATTCAATATGCTCTTAATAAGAGGATTGAACGGTATTTTTACCTCAAAAAAGAGTTTAGTCTCGATGTACGGCAAAAAGTTATTCAGTCACTGATGTTATTGGATCCATCTATTAAACGCCTGTTTCGAAGAAAGATGGGATTATTGACCGTTAGAAAATATATAACTGCATTAAAAAATAAACTTATTTTTTAATGCAGTTAAAGATGAAAGGCTTTCAATGCATGTTTCTTGCTTATTTAAATTGGAGCAAGGATTATATTCACTAAAATCCGCGAGGAATAATGAAAAAAATTGCGAAATGGTTATTTCATTCATTTGGCTTTGAAATCAGACGAGTTGCGGCAAAAGGAAATTACCGCAGACCTATGGGGAGAATGGATTTGTGTCTAGAAGATTTAAAACAGAGAGGTTTAAAATGTAAGACAATAATGGATGTAGGGGTAAATCGTTCTGAATAGAGCAGAATGGCAAAAAATGTGTTCCCGGAGTCTGATTTTTGCCTTATTGAGCCACAAAGAGAAATGAAAGATTATCTTGATGGTTTTTGTAAGGAGTTTAAAGGATCCGTTTATTTTCTTGCTGGTGCTGGCTCAAAAAGCGGGCAATTAAATTTAACCATATGGGATGACCTGGTTGGGTCATCCTTTTTACCTAAACAGGATCTTAACCTGGAGGACCAGGGAAAACAAAGACCGGTGGAAATTGTAACTATCGATGAGTTGATTAAAAGTTCAAAAATCGGTGTACCCGAAATTATTAAACCGGACATACAGGCCTTTGAATTGGAAGCTTTAAATGGCGCTACTTCAACCTTTGGCATTACTGAAGTTTTTATTATGGAGGTTTCATTTTTCCGTTTTGCGGAAGCGATGCCGCTTTTTTGGGAAGTAATTAATTTTATGTTTCAGAGGGATTATGTAGTCTATGATTTTCCCGGATTTGCCAGAAGGCCTTTGGATGGTGCCTTGGGACAGTGCGATATATGCTTTGTCAAAGAGAATAGCTTTTTGCGATCTTCCCATTTATGGATTTAACATTTAATAAAGTACTGGTTCCGGGATAGGCAATCAAAATAATGAATATAGCCCCTGGCGCATACGTTAATATATCCTACAAAAAATAGATTTCAGTAGAATTTATGGATCTTTCAATTATTATATGTACTTACAATCCTGACCAAAAAGTATTTGGGAAATGCCTGAATGCAATAAGAAGCCTTCGAACCGATGGTATAAATATAGAAGTGATAATAGTAGATAATAATAGCTCAACCCCTCTATCCTCATTAGAATACGTAGCTGAATTTTTAAATGAAGTGTCTTGTAGCAGATTAATAATTGAAAGAAACCAGGGTCTTTCGCATGCCAGAATTGCAGGCTTTCATTCTTCATCAGGGGACAAAATTATTTTTTTTGATGATGATAATGAGCCTTTCTCTGACTACGTTGTAAAGGCAAAAGAAATTCTTGATAATAGACCATTTGTAGGAATAATGGGTCCAGGTCAGATAAATGTTGAGTATATAGATGGGGTAGATCCATGGATCAGCCAACACTTAAATAAATATTTCCAGGAAAAGAACCAGGAAAGGGAAGAATATGTCTTGTCAATTGTGAGTTGGGCTCCGTGTTATCCACCAGGTACCGGTCAAATTATCAGGAGATTTGTTTTTGAATCGTACCTCGAGATGTTTCTCAAAAAAAAATTGAAAACTTTAGATAGATATGGTGAAAGTTTATCAAGTGGCGGAGACAGCCAGATGATTTGGAGCAGCATCAATTTGAACTATGCTGTGGGCCATCATCCTGACTTAAGACTTAATCATTTGATTCCCAAAAAAAGAGCCAATCTCAAATATATAAAAAGGCTGAGTTATTATTTAGATTTAAGCGGGAGAATGGCATTTGCCGAAATGTATCCTGACAAAAGTGGTTCCCTGCCCCAGTTTAAAACATCAACTTTTTTGTATGATCTTTTCAAGGTATATTTTAACGGAGTAAAAAATAAGCAAATTAAAAGTATAAATATAAATGTTTGGGGCTTAATTGGACGCAACCAGGCATATATAAATATCGCAGGAAATACCCCGCCGTTTCTTTTCAAAACTGTAAAACGATTATTATCTGTATCATAGCGTTCCGCAAAGAGTCTGTACAATAAAATGTATTCATGCCCAAAGTTTCAGTAATTATTCCGAACTATAATCACGCTCTATACCTGGAGCAGCGAATTGAAACCGTGTTTAATCAAAGTTGGCAGGATTTTGAAGTTATTATACTGGATGATTGCTCAACTGATAATAGCCGCGATATTATTGAACGATACAGGACGCATCAGAAGATTAAGCATATAGTATATAATGATGTAAACAGCGGAAGCACATTTAAACAGTGGGATAAGGGAATAGAATTATGCGCAGGAGAATTTATCTGGATTGCAGAAAGTGATGATTGGTGCGAACCATTTTTTTTGAACGAGGTAATGAGTGGAATGCTTGGTGACAGTAATTGTGTATTGGGCTATTGCCAGTCAATTTGCATTGAGAATGATAACAAAATAAAATGGCAATCATACTATGAATACATAGGTAATTGTATCGAGGGAAAAAGTTTTATTGAGCGTCATATGCTGACAAATAATGCAATTTTTAATGCTAGCATGGCGGTATGGAAAAGGGAGATTTTTTTGAAGGTGTCTAAAGAGTATATGGATTATCATTATTGCGGAGACTGGCTTTTCTGGATTGAGGTATCCAGGCATGGTAATGTGTTCGTGTCGGGAAAGTTGTTGAACTATTTCAGAAAACATAAGCAGGATGTTAGTGGATTGGCTATACAAAGCGGGCAAAATTTTATAGAAGAGCTTACTATGTTCGTGTTGATTTATGAACGTAAATGGATATCTTATGGGAATCTTTTGGAGAGCCTGAAAAGCGAATATGTTCCTTATAAAGCTGTAGCCCGGAATTTAAATTCAGCGACAAGGAAAAGGATTGAGGCTTTGTTTTTTACGATTCCATATGCTAAGTCGGATTTAAGATCTCACTATTTTAGTTTTTATTCAAAGTATGCGATACGAAAAATAATAAAAATGGTGGGATTGGTAAACTGATACCCGGGTTATAATTTGCATCATCATTGTCTTCGGATTATGAATGTATTGACAAATTTAGGTACACTCTAATTTAAATTTTAACCTGCTATTGACTTTAAACAAAACTTATAGCACGCAAATCTATTGTCAATAAACAGAAGGTTTACCATCTCAACAAAAACGATAAATGAAAAAATTATTAGTTACTGGTTCTTCTGGATTGATTGGTTCAGAAGTTTGCGTGCATTTTTCACAATTAGGTTGGGAAATTCATGGCATTGATAATAATCAGAGAGCCGTTTTTTTTGGACCGCATGGTGATACGCGTTGGAATCAGCAAAGACTTGAGTCAAAACTTCCGGGTTTCGTTCACAATGAACTTGATATTCGTGATCGGAATGGCATTATTCAATTGGTGGCGGCCATTAAGCCGGATGCAATTGTTCATACGGCAGCCCAACCCAGCCATGATCGTGCTGCTGCAATACCTTTTGATGATTTTGATACAAATGCCGTTGGTACCCTTAATCTTTTAGAAGCAACGCGCAGATATAGTACACGAATTCCTTTTGTGCACATGAGTACCAATAAAGTGTATGGCGACGCACCCAACAGTATTAAAATGAATGAACTGGAAACCAGGTGGGATTATGCTGATGAAGTGTATATGTATGGTATACCTGAAAATTTTACCATCGACCAAAGCAAGCATTCCCTTTTTGGTGCATCAAAAGTAGCTGCCGATGTAATGGTACAGGAATATGGCCGTTATTTTGGACTGCCTACATGTTGCCTCAGGGGCGGATGTTTAACCGGTCCAAATCATACTGGGGTTGAGTTGCATGGCTTTTTAAGTTATCTCGTGAAATGCAATCTTGAAGAAAAAGAATATATCATCTTTGGTTATAAGGGAAAACAGGTAAGGGATAATATACATTCATTTGATGTTGCCCGTTTTATTGAAGAATTTATTGCGGCTCCGCGAATAGCCGAAGTGTATAATCTGGGGGGCGGAAAGGAAAACACCTGTTCAATTCTCGAGGCCTTTCAGATCACCGAAAGCATTAGTGGAAAGAAGATGAAATACAGATACGAAGAAACAAACCGGGAGGGAGATCATATTTGCTATTACAGCGATCTTCGTAAAATGAAAGAGCACTTTCCAGGATGGGATATCACCAAGTCTGTTAAGGATACTATAAACGAAATTGTAGAAAACTGGCAAAAAAGATTATCCGGAATTTTGATCTTCGGATAGATCTCAATAAAAAATTAGCATGGTTTATTTATCACCGTTGGTCGTTAGAATTTTGAACCGCCTTCAATTGGTAACTTTATTTCGTGTAGGCTATAAGTTAAGATTACTCAATCGAACTTTCAAAATACCCATTATAGAAAATAAGGAAGGGTTAATATATCACCTGGGGGTTACCGAACCTTTTCTTCTGCATGTTTTTCAACAATTGTATAAAGTAAAAAATTTTACATTCCTTGACGCCGGGGTAAATTTCGGTCAAACATTGTTAAAAATTAAAGCGGTAAGTGCGGAAGCAGCATATATTGGCTTTGAACCTAGTGGATTGTGTTCGTATTATACATCTCATCTTATTAAAGTTAACCATATAGTTCATGCTAAATTGATCAGGTGTGCATTATCAAATGAAACAGGTGTTTTAACTTTACACGCCCAGGCAGAAGGAGACACAAGAGCCACTATCCTGGAAAATAACCTATACGATGCAGAGGAGGGTTTTCAGGAACTGGTTCCTGCTGTTACATTAGATTCGCTTATTTCAATTGTTACTGCTGACGGAAATGATATAATCCTGAAAATTGATGTGGAAGGAGCTGAATGGTTGGTATTTCAAGGCGCAGAAAAATTTATAAATCAATTCCGGCCGGTTATAGTTTTTGAAAACTTACCCTGCGAAAATGACCAGGGAAAATTTCGGCAGCAGCAAAGAATTAATGATTTTTTTGCTGAGAATAACTTTAAACTTTATGTAATAGATGAAGAAAACAAAACCCTTACTAACGTTGAAGGCATTAGCAACAAAAACGAATATTTAAAAACCAATTACCTCGCTGTTCCTGATGAACAAAGGCAATTATTTTCAATGCTGACTTAAATTAATATGGTGGTTTAGTAGCGCGACTAAACAATAGCACCTACAAAATTACTTTATTCGACTGCATTACCGGATATTTCAGGGAAATTACTGAAACTGGCAGAACTGTTTAACCTAATTAGTTGAAGATGGCTTTGAAGCATGTATTATTGAAAAATCCCCGGCTGCAGGGCTGGCAGTATGGGATGTTACGGGCATTGGAGGATGAGATAGTCAGTCAAACAGGTGCAACTGTCATTGATGTGCCTGAGTATGGTTTACAGCCAGTATTAAAACGCATGGGACATCAAATGCGTTGGGATGCTGCAAGAACGTTATTTCCCAAAAAATCCTTTCTTGTCGATGCTGATGTGATCTGGTATATTTTAATGGGTGCTGAAAATTATGAACTCGACTTGTTTAAGGATTGGTTCAAACAGGCGAAACAACGTATAGTGTACCTGTTTGATACGCTTGAAGTGCAATTTGACCTTACCCAAAAATTGTTTTCAGATGATATGTTCAATATTCGTATCACTTCATTTGAAGACGCCGTGCAGCATCTTCAAACGATAACTGGCAAAAAATGGTATGCAATAGAACAGGCGGTTCCGGCGTCATTATTTCATACCGTTCCAGAGCAGGAAAAGCTGATAGATTTTTCCTCGTATGGCCGTAGATATCCTGCTTTTCACTCGGCATTGCTTGAATTTTGCAGGAGCAATAATCTCTTTTATGATTATACTACTCATGATGGAAATCATCCTGCAGCTCCGGCGGAAGAATTGTATTGTCAATATGCCTGGCATTTAAGACATAGTATATTTACAATCTCCTGGCCGGTTGAAATGACACACCCTAAAAGGGCAGGCAGGCTTAAACCCATTACCTGCAGATGGTTTGAAGCTGGTAGCGCCGGAACAATAATAGTAGGAAGGCAACCGGGTAACGAATTTTTTAATTCCTTGCTATATCCTGGCTTGGTTATAGAAATCAATCCTTTTGCAGAAAAGAGATTATTGTGGAAGCAGATGGAAAAAATTTATAGTGAACGCAGCGGGTTATTAGAAAATGCCCGACGGATAGCGGAATTAAACAAGGATAGGTGGACCTGGGTCGAGCGCGTTAACAGGATGCTGACACTGGTAACAAATGGATAAATTGAAAATAATAAGTACTTTTTAGGGTATTAAAGCAGGGGATCTTTCGAAATAAAAATGTATGGAAAATAAATTAGGGTTGCCATTAACGTTAGAAAGAATTTACGAGGATCGATCGGCAACGGACCTCGATGGCAATATTTTAAAGCTTCATTCAGAAGTTTCGAATGCCGAGGCGGCTGTGCTTATGAAAATGGTAGAAGCCTCAAATGCGAAAGTTACCCTGGAAACAGGATTGGCTTTTGGTGTTTCAGCACTGGCTATTTGCCATGCCGCAAGAGCCCTTCATGGAAGTGGTTTTATACATTATGGGGTTGATCCCAACCAGTTAACAGAATATCGTGGCAGTGCACTGGCGAGCCTGAAAAAAGAAGGACTTAATGCAAATTTTAAATTGCTGGAAGGCCCTAGCCACCTAATGTTGCCGAAATTGATAGAAGAGGGGGTGGTATTAGATTGCGCATTTGTTGATGGCTGGCACACTTTTGATTATACTCTAATAGATTTTTTCCTGATCGACAAAATGTTAAAACCCGGGGGATTTGTTGCCTTTAATGATATGTATGGTTT
>JBDSBP010000480.1:0-25424 GCA_039921525.1 Chitinophagaceae bacterium
CTATTCTAAGGTAAAGATTCAAATAGCACTAATCGAAAGACCTTTACAATAGTTGTTAATACATACTATCATAAAAAAGGCCCCTGTGAAAACAGGGGCCGTTAACCAAAACTAACTGCTTATGAGAAAATTGACACATGAGAGTGTCAAATTAGAAACAACTTGTATAACTATTATTACAAATCAGATGCCATTATATGAAGGATGATTTTTCCAATGGTTTAAAGTGTTTAATATTAATTATTCCTGTTTTGTCATTTTTTCAGAATTCTCCGCAAACTGAAGCGCATCTATAAATTCACTTATTTCACCATTTAGAACTGCATTTAGATTATATATGGTTAAGCCAATCCTGTGATCCGTTACCCTACCTTGCGGGTAATTATAGGTTCTGATCTTTGCGCTCCTGTCGCCGGTGCTTACCAAACTTTTTCGATGGCGTGAAATTTCTTCCTCCTGCTTGCGTACCTGCTCTTCGTATAATTTGGTTCTTAGCATGGTCATTGCCTTTTCCCTGTTTCCGAGTTGGCTTCGTTCTGTTTGGCAAATGACTACAAGCCCTGTGGGAATATGCGTTAGCATTACCTTTGTTTCCACTTTGTTTACATTCTGGCCACCGGCACCTCCACTCCTGGATGTTTCCATTTTCACATCACTATCCCTTACCTCCACATCCACTTCTTCCGCTTCAGGCATCACCGCCACGGTAGAGGCAGAGGTATGTACCCTGCCACTGGCCTCTGTATCAGGTACACGCTGAACACGGTGAACTCCACTTTCAAATTTAAGTGTTCCGTAAACATCGTCTCCTGTAACTTCAACCTGCACTTCTTTATATCCACCAACCGTTCCTTCGCTTTCACTGAGGATAGCTGTCTTCCAACCTTTTGACGTGCAATAACGTAAATACATGTTTAACAAATCTCCTGCAAACAAGCTGGCTTCATCACCTCCTGTTCCGGCCCTGATTTCAAGAATAGCGTTCTTATCATCCTGGGGATCTTTTGGGATTAGTAATTTACGTATTTCGGCTTCCAGCTTTTCCTTTTTTTCATCCAACCCGTCTGTTTCCATTTTTGCAAGGTCTCTTAATTCTTCATCCTCTCCCATTAAGGCTTCCCGGTTAAAATCTATATCGCTCAGCAACCGTTTGTATTCTTCGTACGATTGAACTATTTTCTCCAGGTTTTTATACTCCTTACTCATCTGGCTGAACTTTCGATTGTCGTTTACAATCTGGGGATTTGCCAGGGCCACTCCCATATCATTAAACTTGGCTTTAATGGCTTCTAATCTATCTAACATGTTTAAATTGCATTTTTAGCTGTAAGCAATCAGCCTTTTACTTGAGGCGCAAATTTAACTCATTCATTCATTACATGGGCATAAGAAAATTCAAGGCAGATTATCTATTTAACGGCCATGAGATGTTGACATCAGATGCTGTACTCATAACTGAAGACAACGGAATTATTACCGGCATTTCAGACGTAAGAGACGCGGGAGAGAACATTGAAATGTACAAAGGAATTATAACACCCGGGTTTATCAACACCCATTGCCATGTTGAATTAAGCCATATGAAAGGAAGGATACCTCCGGGTACCGGTTTAATTGAATTCCTGACCCGTGTTATCAAAGAAAGGAATATTACGAAGGAACGTATTACACAGGCTATGCAGATGGCGGAAGAAGAAATGTATAAGGCAGGGATTGTAGCTGTTGGGGACATCTGCAATACAGGAGATTCTGCCAGCATTAAAACACACAGTAAGATCGACTGGTTTAATTTTATCGAAGTGATTGGTTTTAATGAAAAAGATGCGCCCGCACGTATTGAATACGCGGTTAGTGTGATGGGTGAATTCGAAAATAATTCCCGATTAATTGTGCAAATGCCTGCAAACAATGCATCCCTTTCTCCTCATGCCCCCTATTCTGTTTCTCAAAAATTATTCGAACTGATTAACGAAGTTTCAGCCGGGAAAATAATTAGCATACATAACCAGGAATCTGAAGCAGAAAATGAATTGTATTTATATAAAACAGGAGCCTTATTTGAATTGTACAAAAATCTTAATATAAATGCGGAAGCTTTTAAATCTACCGGTAAAACAAGCGTACAAAGTTACCTTCCCTGGTTAAATAAGGCCGCAGGCATTATCCTGGTTCATAATACATATATTCATGCAGAAGATATATTATTTGCACTGGGTGATACGAATTCACCTATAAATCATTCCTTTTGTATTTGTATAAATGCCAACAGGTATATTCAATCTGCTAATCCCCCGATAAACTTGTTAAGAAATCTGAATGCTACTATTACGTTGGGTACTGATAGTTATGCAAGTAACAAGCAACTAAACATCCTGGAAGAAATGAAAACCATTCATCGTGAATTTGCCGAAATTCCTTTGGCGGAAATATTACAATGGGCTACGATCAATGGCGCGAAGGCTTTGAACATGCAGGATAAACTAGGGAGTTTTGATTCCGGTAAACAACCTGGCATAGTGTTGATTAGCAATATCGATCATAAACATCTTTCCGTGAATTCAATTGCAACGAGGTTATTGTGACTGGCTGATAATATACGGAAAACATTTATAGTTCACCGTTAGTCGGGCTATCGTCGCCTTCTCAGGCCAACAAGGTTTGTAGTATTGGTAGTGTTTTCATGATACCAAAATCTTCAACGTGTAACGAATAAAAGCCCTGGTACGCCAATAACAAATTTCTACGAAATTCATGATTTAGTTTAATTTGGTCAAGTTCCAACGGTTGATTTACCTGCAGCAGCTGAGAAGTAATAAAACTATATTGCCCTACCAGGAAATGCGGATGTAAGGGGCGCTCATGTACAAAACTCCCCTCCTGCAAGTCTAGGATGTTATTAAAGGCTGAAAATTTATCACTAAGACTAAACCCCAAAAAACTTGTAAGATGCAAAGCAAAAAAAAGCGCAAAATTAGCCATCACTGTATCTTTGGCTTTATCCAGGTGAAGAAAGGAATCTTCAATAAAATTAAATAGTGATGCGTTGGGCTCCGGTTGTTTGATCGTTTTCTGTAAAAGCTCCACCATAAACTGGGCAACAGTATTTCTTCGAACATCGGTAAGAATATGCTGATATAAATAACTCCATTTAAACTCTTTAATTCTTTGAAGGTTTTTCAGTTCATTATGATAAATGACCAGGTCAAGAATAGCCGCAGGTTGAAACAGGTTCGCTTTCCCCGGACCTCTCTTTGTAAAAGTTCTTACGCCATTCACCATGTAAGATTGCAGTCCGAATAATTCTGTATAGATGCTGACTACAAGGCTGGTTTCACCATACTTAACGGTTCTTAATACGATGCCTTTGGTTTTGAAGATCATTTGAGAATTAGCTATCAGCCGTCAGCTATCAGCTATCGGCACTCTAAATTAAACTTTACACTTATTTCGCAACGAAAATAATTTTCGTAACCATCTTTTCCTTTCTGGCATCATCACTTACCAATACAAGATATACACCTGTTGATATTTTTCTACCAAGGTAATTGAGTCCATTCCATACGGCCTGGCCGCCGTTTGCCCTGGTTTGAAAAACAAGCCTGCCATCGAGTTCGGTGATTTTTACGAGTGCATTATTTACCAGTCCCTTTATGGCAATGCTACCGGAATAACCTGGTGGAACCGGGTTTGGAAATACCAGAATATTTTCATTCGAAGTACCTCCCTCGGTAGCCGTACTCCTGAACGAACAGATGCCCTGGGCAGTTGCAAAAAAAACCTCTCCGGTTTTATCATCAATTGCAATCTTCTTTACATCATTATTTAATAATGGACTATCATCCTGTTTAAAATGATAAAGCGTTTTATCACCATCCGCACTTAACAGCCACACCCCGTTTTTGGTTCCAATCCATTTGCGGTCTGCCCCATCCACTGCAATAGCCTGTACCTGTTCATCCCTGAATAGATATCCCGCAAAATTATCCTGCTGAACAATTGGGAGAATGGCTTCGCACCCCTGCACAGAAAACACCTGTTGAGCACATTGAATGATGCCGATTCCTTTCATAGTGCCTACCCAGATAAAACTGTTTTTATCTTTTGCTATGCATAACACATTGTTGTCTGGCAAGTTGCCATTGCCAGTCCCCGAACGATAATATTTCCAGTTGTCATCGCCGGGATTATCGATGCTGGTGCCATGATTAAAACAAAACAAGCCATTGCCATTGGGTGAAACGATCCACTTCTGGTTATAATCGTCAAGTATAATTTGCGAAATGGCATTGTCACTATGGGAGAAGGGTACTACAAAACTTCTCCAGGAATTATCCGCTTTACGAACGACAAGGTTTTGAGCGGCGCCATAATTCGCAATCCATAAATTTCTATCGGTATCCAGGGCGAGTCCTGCCACCTGGTATTTGTCCGGGGAAGAGATTGATGGCTGGACAGGAGAATTTTTGTTCAATATATTTACGGAGTGGTCTGATTTAAATTGAAGTAGCCCGCCACCAAATGAGCCAGCCCACAAAGTATTGTCAGAAGGATCTGCGGCAACCGTAACAATATCATACAAACTATTGATGGCTGGCAGACTAACATCATTATAATTTAGCCACTCATTGCCAACAAACTGGTAAAATCCATTTTTGCTGAAGGTATTGACCCAGGTGTCTGTGACCGTACCCGCTGTAACCCATAATGAATTGTTATTAACAGTCATTTCACCAGTTGCAATAGAAAGCGGAGAATCGGGTTGATATTGTTGAAAATTGTTGCCGGTAACTCTAACCAGCCCGGTTTCCATATCGGCAATCCAGGTATCTTCACCCACAATAATCCCCTGCTGAGGATCGATGATCCTGGCAGGCTGCAAAATTGTTTTGCTAATGGTTCCATCCGCGTTTAAAATCAATACCCTGCTATCAGCTCCCGTCAACTGTTGTGCCAGGATCAATTTGCCGGAGGAGGAAGAGGCATGAATGATTTTATAATTACTGGAATAAAATAGTTTCCAGGCTGTTCCATTCCAAACAAATAATGAATCGTTTTTCTGAACAATGATTTTATCCTGCACTTCACATACCTGCTGGCAGGCGCCGGGCGAAAGTCCATCAATGCCACTTAACTGTTTCCAGTTACGGTAATCTGCAAGGTTTATATTATCAATAGTTGCTTTTTTCAATCCTTCTTCAGAAGCGGCATAAAAAAAATTAAGATCAGCAGCAATACTATTTACTTTAACCTGGTTACCGGCACTGCCAACCAGGTAAGTATCTTTAACTTCATATTTATTCACATCTATCACAACAATTCCAAAACCGGTTGATAAATAAGCTTTATCCCTATAACAATAAATATTGTATATCTTTTTATCACCCGGAATATCCTTCCGTAATACATCATCTATGTTAAATACCTTTTTATTAAAGAGAATATCAATATTACTGTTAGTATAAACCACTACCAGTTTACCGGAATGATCATCTAATCCTATGCTGCTGATACCAACTTCACTCAATCCATTTATTTTGCTTATCCTTTCAATATTATTGTTATGCAGGTCAACAGAAAATAATGCATAGGGGGTTGCACCATATATTTTGTCTGAAGTCGCCACCAAGGAAAATGCTTTTTGATAAGCAAGATGCTCCCTCCAATTACCGATCGGTATCTGGGGAAAAGATGATTTCAGCAAAAAAAATGTGATAATCAGCAAGAAAGTCCCTTTCAAATGCATATATTCTCAAAGTTTACTGGAATAAGAATTGATAAGAATAACTTCACCATCACAAACAAAATTAAGTTTCTTTGCTACGGCATTAAATAAAAGCAGCATTTATTAAATAAATAAGTAAACAACATGTGGGAAAGCACCGGCAGGTTCGTTTTGAAATACAGGATATTCTTATTGCTGATTTTAGCCGTGTCTACTGCTTTTATGGCATGGCATGCCAGCAAAGTTGAACTGAGTAATGAATTCTCGAGAGCCATACCTGTTGATAATCCAAAATATATTCAGTACCAGTCTTTCAAAAAAAAATTTGGCGAGGATGGAAACCTGCTGGTAATTGGCATTCAAACAAACGAGCTTTTCACTGCCGGTATATTTAATGATTACAAGGAATTAAATGAAACGCTTAAAAAAATAACCGGTATTGAAGATGTATTAAGTGTACCCGGCGCAGTGAACCTGGTTAAAAACGATAGTTCTGAAAAACTGGAGCCTACACTTATATTTCCGACCGGCACACTGGAACAGGAAACGATCGATAGCTCCGCCGCGATTTTTAAAAGTCTTCCCTTTTATAATGGTCTTTTATATAACCCCGAAACAAATAGCTATTTGTCGGCTATACGTTTCAACAAAGAGGTAATGAATTCCACCATGCGGAATGTGGTGGTACATAATATAGTGGATGCCGGCGAAGCTTTTAGCAAGAAACACAATCTCAGCCTACATTACAGCGGCTTACCTCTTATCAGGACAAATATCGCTATCAAGATTGCCAATGAAATGAAATGGTTTTTGTTGGGCTCACTAATTTTGTCTGCAGTGATCTTAATGTTGTTTTTTCGAAGTTTAAGCACTATGATCCTGTCTCTTGCTGTAGTTATAACCGGTGTTATCTGGAGTTTTGGCACCCTTCATTTATTTGGTTATAAAATCACTTTATTAACAGCGCTCATACCTCCGCTTATAGTTGTGATCGGCATACCTAATTGTATCTATTTCCTTAATAAATACCATCTGTCATTTAATGAAACGAGAAATAAAAAACAGGCATTAATAGATATGGTAGGGAAAATGGGTATTGTTACTTTGTTCTGTAATATTGCCGCGGCCATTGGCTTTGCCGTATTTTCGCTCACAAAAAGCGTGATTTTACAGGAATTCGGAAGGGTTGCCGGCATCAATATTATGGTAATCTTTTTCATTTCGTTTATATTGATCCCTTCAGTGCTAAGTTATCTTCCATCGCCTAAGGCGCGCCACACAAGGTATCTTGATAATAAATGGCTGCTAACGGTATTGGATAAACTGGAGATATGGTCACTACACCAACGCAAGCTTATTTACCTGGTAACAGTCGTTACACTGGTTTTTGCTGTGATGGGAATTTTCAGGCTTCGTTCTGAAGGGTTTATTGTAGATGATTTGCCAAAAACCGACAAGATATATTCTGATATGAAGTTCTTTGAACAGAACTTCAAGGGAGTAATGCCGCTGGAGATTTTGGTGGACACCAAACGCAGGAACGGCCTCCGCATCAATACGCTTCAAACTTTCGAGCGCATCGATTCACTCTCCAAATATATCGCTGCTCAACCAGAGATGTCAAGGCCGTTATCTATTGTAGAAGGGATGAAATTTGCAAGGCAGGCTTATTTTGACGGAGACAGCAGTAATTATGGGTTACCCAACAATTCGGACCTGGTATTTCTTGCAGGGTACCTGAACACAAAAAGCGATTCAACGAAAGGGGGCAATAATAGTTTTATGCGGCTGGTGAGTTCGTTTATGGATACCAGTAAGCAATATGCGCGCATCAGTATTAACATGGCTGATGTAGGAAGCAAACGATTGCCGGAAATACTCGATACATTACAGAAAAAAGCAAATTCATATTTCGACAGTTCCAAATATACGATCGTGTTCACAGGCACCAGTGTTACATTTCTTGAAGGAAGCGCCTTCATTATACATGGGCTTAAAGAAAGCATCCTTTGGGCATTTCTTTTAATTGCTTTGTGCATGCTCTATTTATTCAAGTCTTTCCGAATTCTTATCTGCTCGCTTGTGCCCAATGTAATACCACTGGTGATAACGGCCGGGGTGATGGGTTGGGCAGGAGTTCGCTTGAAACCCTCTACTGTGCTTGTTTTTAGTGTGGCCCTTGGCATTGCCATAGATATTACAATTCGTTTCCTGGTAAATTATAAACAGGTTCAAAAAAATAGCGATAAAGAAGTAAAACAGGTGGTGGTAGATACCATACATACAACCGGCATCAGCATTATTTATACTTCTATGGTACTAATAGCCGGCTTCATTATTTTTGTGTTCAGTGGCTTTGGCGGAACTCAATCATTGGGATGGCTTACATCGCTCACGCTTGTAGTAGCTACCATAACCAATCTTACGCTTCTACCTGCCTTGCTCATTTCACTCAACCGCAGTAAAAGCGGGATTGATATTAAGAAAAATTAAATGTTGAAAATTTTTTTTTGCGTTCAGCTTTTTGCTCTGTTATGTTGAATTAATATCAACAAATATGGACAATTAAACAAAGTGTTATTACAAGGCAGCGTATTGTATAACTTCTTGTCTATATTTATGTAATCATTCTCGGCTCGAATTAAATCAAAAATTAATTGTTCATGCGAAAACTGCTATTAGTGCTGTTTTGCTTTGCCATTTCCATTGGTCAGCTTACGGCTCAAACTAAAACTGTTAAAGGAAAATTATCGGATCAAAACGGCAACCCGATACCTAATGCATCAGTAACAATTAAAGGACTTAAAGCGGGCACTACCACTGATTTAGATGGAAATTTTACTCTTGCTGTGCCTCCTTCGGCAAAAACGTTGATCTTTTCTTCTGTTAACTTTGCTTCAAAAGAAATGAATATTGCCGATAGAACGGACTTTAATATTCAGTTACAACCCTCCGCTAACGATTTAAAAGAAGTTGTTGTAACATCGCTGGGTATAACACGTGACAAACGATCTTTAGGATACGCCACCCAAACAATTAAGGGAGACGCGATTGCTAACAAGGGTGCTGTAAATGTTGTGAGTGCCTTGCAGGGAAAGGTATCCGGCGTTAATATAACGGGAGCCAGTGGCAGTGCCGGCGCTTCTGTTAATATAAATATAAGAGGTATTACTTCTTTCACGGGCAGCAACCAACCGTTGTTCGTTATCGACGGCATTCCAATTAGCAATGATGTGGATAGAACAAACGGCGGCCCCAACGGAACACTTGGCGATAATCAGCCGAGTAACAGGGCGCTGGATATTGATCCTAACAGCATTGAATCGATCAATATTTTAAAAGGCCCGGCGGCTTCCGTTTTGTATGGGTCAAGGGCTGCTGCAGGCGCCGTTATTATTACTACAAAAAAAGGAAGCAGTGCAAAAGGAAAAGTGGAGCTCGTTCTCATCTCTTCTTATAGTCAGCAACATGTTACCGGGTTGCAGGAAGTACAAAATGATTATGGCGAAGGTTTGGCAGGTGTGTATAATCCAGCCAGCACAAGTTCATGGGGACCAAAGTTCGGCTCAACACCAACCGTTGCCAACGGATTATTAGTAGGCGGCGTTCCTGTAGATTACAGAGCTTACCCTCATAATATCAACGACTTTTTTGAAAATGCTCCAATCAGGGAAAATAGTGCAACCGTAAACGGTGGAGACGCAATGCAGAACTTTACAATTTCTATTGCCAATCTAAATCAAAAAGGAATTCTACCTAATACAGTGCTGAAGAGAACTAATTTAAGATTTGGCGCTAATACCACTATCGGGAAAGTAAAACTCGGCGGTACCATTACATTTACTAATACCGTAAACAGTGGTGTGTTAGGAGGAAACGGCGCCAGCGCATTGGGTACCCTTGCCGGCTTTACCAGGAGTATTGATCTTACCTCTTATAAAGTAAACGGCACCTATAAAAATCCTGATGGCAGTAACAACTTCCCCATTGCAGGGGTCGAAAACCCTTATTTTGGAGCGTTTGAAAATCCGATAAAAAGTAACCTGTACAGGTTTACGGGCAGTGTAACTGCCGGTTACGATATAACCAGTTGGCTGAATATTGGTTACCGGCTTGGCATTGATGTATACACAGACCGAAGGAAGCAAATATTTGCCGTAACGGCTGTAAGAGTTCCTACAGGACAGGTGCTTGAAAATACCATTTATCGCGGTGAAATAAATGGCGACCTCCTTTTAACCGCTAAAAAATCCGACTTCATAATTAAAGACCTTAATATATCAGGCCTGTTAGGTCAGAATGTTAACCAGCGCAGTTTTCAAAATGTTCAGGCGCAGGGTGATAACCTGGCATTTCCTGGTTTTTATAACATAAGTAATGCAACTGTGTTTACGAACGGATCGATCGAGTCTAATACCTTACGCAGAATACTGGGTTATTATGCCCAGGCATCTTTTGACTATAAAAGCTATTTATTTCTGGAGTTAACCGGTAGAGCGGATCAATCTTCTACATTACCAAAATTAAACAATACCTATTTTTATCCGGCTGTAAGTGCCGGTTTTATTTTTACCGATGCTCTGAATATTAATTCAGATGTGCTGAATTATGGTAAGATCCGGGCCAGTGTAGCGAAGGTAGGGCGAGATGCTGATCCTTATCTTTTATCGAATGTCTATGTAAGTTCCTCTCTTGGTAATAATGTGGCCAGTTTTAATTTTCCCCTGGGATCAACTGCGGGTTTTGGGGCAAGCACACGGGTAGCACCGGTATTACCATTAAAACCTGAATTTACCACTTCGTATGAAGCCGGGTTAAATGTGGGTTTATTTAATAGCCGGATTAGTGTTGATCTCACGTATTTTAACGCGGTAAGTAAAAGCCAGATCATAAATGTAGGCCTGGCCCCTTCAACGGGTTTTGCCACAAAAACTACCAATACCGGTAGAATGACCAATAAAGGAGTAGAGGTATTAATAAATGGCGGTATTATTTCATCGAAAGATGTCAATTGGGATTTATCCTTCAACTATACCAGGATAGTTAATAAGGTCACAGATATTGCACCGGGCATCACCAGTTTTTCTATTCCGGGAAGCGCCTTTACGGGCTCCGTTCCGTCAATAAAAATAGATTACCCATTTGGAGTAATACTCGGGGGTTTAATTCCGCGCAGCCCGTCTAATGAGCGTATTATTAATCCCACCACCGGTTTATACAACCCGGTAATTGCCAACCAGGTGCTGGCAGACCCAAACCCAAATTATTCGTTTGGTTTTACCAATAATATACGATACAAGGCAATTTCCCTCAATTTTACCTTTGACTTTACCAAAGGCGGTCAATTACTATCGTTTACAACCGCCATTTACAAATCTCGCGGCGTTCTGAAAGAAACCGCCGTTGATCGCGAACAGCCCAGGATTCTCCCTGGTGTAATTCAGGTCGGCGATAAGTTTGTTCCTAATAACATACAAATACCTGCCCAGTCGTACTGGACCGCGCTCGGCGGATTGCAAAGTGAATTCAATGTGTATGATGCCACTGTATTCAGGTTCAGGGAAATTTCCGCCGGATTTGACTTTCCTGCCGACGTCATAAAAAGACTAAAACTGAAAATAGTACGCTTTTCAATTTTCGCACAGAATATATTTTATGTGGCTCCAAATGCTCCCTTTGACCCTTCGGTTAATACGCAAGGTGCAGGAAATATAAGAGGACTTGATTTGCAGGGTGCACCTAATGCAAGAACTATTGGCGTTAACCTGAAATTGTCTATTTAATGCCAAAAAAAATTATTATGAAAAAAATATCAATATTGTTTCTATCATTAGTTGTAATTATTACTTCATGCAGCAAAGGCTTCCTGGACGTAAATGACACACCTAATAACCCGCTGTCGGTTCCGCCAGCTACGCTGTTACCTACAACCACCGTTTCAATAGCATTTGCTAATAGCAACGAACTGAACAGGGCAACATCCGCCATAGTTCAACACATTGCCGGAGTTGGCAACCAAACGCAGGCTTACGATGTTTATAACCTGGATGGATCGTTTGATAATCAATGGAGTTTAGAGTTGTACAGTGGGGCTATCAATAACCTGCAGATTCTTATTGATCAGAATGCCACTGCCAATCCCGGCTACTCAGGTATTGCAAAACTCGAGATGGCATATGCCTATTCCATGGCTACTGACCTTTGGGGTGACGTTCCATACTCACAGGCCGGACAGGGTTTAAAATTTGAAGTGCCGCGTTTTGACAAACAGGAAGATATTTACCAGGGTAGCTCCACCCAGATTATTACCAGTTTATTTGACCTGGTAAAAAGTGGATTGGCGGATCTTGCCAGGACCGGCTTACTAAAACCAGGAGCCAAAGATGATATTGTTTATGGTGGAGATACCGCCAAGTGGAAAAAAATGGGCAATACGCTCTTATTAAAATTTGCCATTCATATAAGCAATGTCAATCCTACACTTGCCAAATCAACTATTCAAAGTGTTTTAACAAGTAACAGTTTTATTAATGCAAACAACCTGGATTTTGAGGTTCCTTTTGGCGCCTCTGTTGGTAATCAAAATCCCATATACAGTTTTAATAACTTAAACAGGCTCACCGATCAAATGCTCAGTGCAAGATTATTGAGTTTAAGCCGAAGCCTGAATGATACCGTTCGCTTATCAAAATTCTTTACCAAACCAGGAGGCGTTTTTGTTGCTTTTGACAACGGCTCTACTTCTGCAGCGCCGGTTGCAGCAACCAGGTCAAAATACAACACTTACCTAACTGGAGCCAGCGGGGAAGCACCTATACGATTGTTGACAAACTTCCAGGTAAATTTTATTTTAGCGGAAGCTGCCCTGATCCTGGGAACAACAGGAGATCCTAATAAATATTACCAGGACGGCATCAAAGCATCTATGTCAAAAGTAGGCATGTCGCAGGCTGATATAGATGTTTATTTTACCACTAATCCAACGGTGGTTACTTTAAGTGGTACTACTGAAGATAAGCGCAAACAGATCATCACGCAAAAGTATATAGCCTGGATAGGCAATGGCATTGAAGCTTTTAATGATTACAGGAGAACCGGTTATCCGCAATTAACCCTGGCATTGAATGCGTTGGGCGATAATCCTAATGTAATTCCTACCAGGCTTCCGTACACACCCGCGGAACTTTCAAGAAACCCTTCTGCACCAAGCCCAAGGCCAAAAACCGATGTCAAGTTATGGTGGGCGAAATAAACATCCATTCTCCCAACTTTAAAACAAAAATTATGAATAAAATAATAAGGATTTTATCATTCTTCATTTTATCCGGATCACTTCTTACAAGTTGTACGAAAGATGATTCAGGCAACACTGCCGACGTAAGGCCGGCAGTACCCGTTACTGTGCAAAATGCCATAGATTACCGTCCTGACCCTACCGTGGGTGCATTAAGATCCACCGGTGGCGTCATCCAGATAATATTAACCATACCGGCAGGGCTTGGAAGAACGATAAAAGAGATAAGCAAGGTTGCAGCCAATACAACGTATACTCAGATTCAGGGTACCGGTACAACGGGCTTTTATAATAGCGCACCTATAGCCGGAACTGGAACAACGGCCACGTTTACGACTTCATTGACAGAATATTTTTTAAAAAAGCCGATTACCGCTTCAAACCTGGCAGCTAATGTAAATGCTGAGTTAGGGAATCGTTTTTATTTTCTTGTTACATTGGATGATAATTCTGTAATTGTAACTCGACCGGTTAGAGTTTTGGTTCTTGATTAAAACGTAATAGGCCCTTTCGTACTTTTAATTAAACCGATCGGTAAAATAAGCCCGCCGTTAATCCGTCGCCATAGAAAGTGTTAATTATTCTCCTTTGGGATAAATTATTTTTAAAATCAAAAAATAACACACATGAGAAAACTTTTATGTTTACTCTTATTATTTGCCCTGTGTGCCGGGCATATATCAGCACAAAACCGGATCATTTCAGGAAAAGTATCAGATGAAAAGGGGGGTCCGTTACCCAATACTTCTGTTGTTATCAAAGGCTCTAATTCCGGATCCACAACAAAAGATGATGGAACCTATACTTTACAGGTTCCTAAAAACACTAAAGCCATCGTAATTTCATTGGTGGGCATGGGGTCAAAGGAAATTGCTTTGTCGGAAACTGATATTTACAATGTCAGTCTTACTTCCGTAGCAAAGGGCCTCGACGAAATAGTAATCCTGGGATATGGTTCAAGAAAAAAAGTGGATGTTACAGCCGCTGTGGCCACTGTAAAAGCACCGGATCTTGAAAACCGTCCTTTTACATCTGTAGATCAGATGTTGCAGGGCAAAGTACCTGGCTTGCAGGCTCCCCTTCTTAGTGGCCAGCCCGGAGCTGCACAAAGCATCAGGATTCGAGGAATCGGGTCGGTAGTATCGTCGGCCGCGGCCAATCCTCTTTATGTAGTAGATGGAATGATCATTAACGCCGGTGATCTTTCCAGTCTTACTGCAACAGCAAACACCATCGCCGGTATTAATGCGAATGATATTGAGTCTATAACGGTTTTAAAGGATGCGCAGGCTACTTCTATTTATGGATCAAGAGGCGCTAATGGTGTAATCCTCATTACAACTAAAACAGGAAAAGCAGGTAAAACAAAATTCAGACTGGATGCTGAAGCCGGCATAACAAAATTGGCTGACCTGCCTGATAATGCAAAGTTTTTGAATGCAGATGAATGGTTATCGCTTCTGGAGGAAGGACTTCGAAACGCCGGCAGGCGCCAGGGACAGATAGATACCACTATGGCCGGCTTTGGAAAAGGTAATGGCGTAAATACCAACTGGCTTGATCTAATTACCCGGCAGGGTTCTCAGCAACAGTATAATCTTTCGGCAAGCGGCGGAGACGATAAAAATCAATTTTACGTTTCCGGGGGTTATTTCAAGCAAGATGCCCCTGTTATCAATTCTGATTTTAAAAGGTATGCTTTCAGAACAAACTACAAGCATATCTCCACCGATAAATTAAATTTCAATGTTTCATTGAGTGGCTCTAACTCGATACAGCACACTCCTTCGGGGGGCGGTGCGTTTGCAAACCCGGTCAGTGCCGTTCCGTTCCTTCGCCCAACGCAAAATCCTTATAACGCAGACGGAAGCTATAACATCAATACAACAGGAAATGATTTTGCAAGTACTTTTAATCCGCTTTATATTGCAAAATATAATAAATATAATCTGAACGCTACCCTTTTCCAGGGTTATATCGGAGGTGAATATGCCATCCTGAACAATTTGAAATTCACTTCAAAATACGGAATAGACTTTAATAACCTGGAAGAATACCGTTTCTGGAACCAGTACCATGGTGATGGAAAATCATATGGCGGATCAGGGGATGCAAATAATACCCGGTATTTCAACTGGACTTTTACGAACCAGCTTGACTATAGCGCCTATGTTGGTAAAGACCAGGCTTTTCGGGTAAATGCCAAACTGGGGTACGAATCGCAAAAATCAAAGGGCTATTTCGTAAATACACGCGCCGAAGGTTTTCCACCACCAAACGAACTTACGCTAACTACCAATGCAGCTACGGTTAAAGATGGTAAAGTTTCTGCTTCTGAATATGATTTTGCCGGCGCCTTTGCATCAGGTGGTATAAGTTATGAAGATAAGTATATTCTTGAAGGGAGTTTTCGTCGTGACGGCTCCTCCAGGTTCAGTGACGAAAATAAATATGGCAACTTCTGGTCAGTAGGCGGCGCATGGAATGTTCAAAAGGAAAAGTTTATGGACGGGGTTTCATTCGTTTCGGATGTCAAATTGAGAGGGTCTTACGGACTTTCCGGGAATGCCGCTATCGGTAATTATTTATGGCGGCAAACCTATGGTTTTGGATCTAATTATAATGGTTTGCCCGGTGGCTCATTTAACGTTATTGGGAACAGTGACCTTACATGGGAAAGCACCGTACAGTCAGATATCGGCTTAGACGCCTCCTTTCTCAACGACAGGATCTCGATCGTTTTTGATCTTTATAAGAGAGTTTCTGACCGGCTGTTATTTGCTGAACCGATATCAAGAACTACCGGGTTTACGTCTGTTACCAGGAATGTCGGCAAACTTGAAAATAAAGGTTTTGAATTTTCGATCAACACAACCCCCGTAAAAAGTCAAAATTTTAACTGGAACATAAGCTTCAATATCTCGAACAATAAAAACAGGGTTCGCCAACTTCCGGGTGGCAAAGATATTATTGACGGGGCGTTTATTTTGAGAGAAGGGTATGACTACCGAACTTTTTACGTGAGGGAATGGGCTGGTGTTGACCCCGCAAATGGTGACCCGCTGTGGTATGTAGATGGTTCACATGCCAAAACTACCAATGACTACAATTCTGCCACAAGGCAGTTATTAAAAAGCGCTTCGCCTAAATTCTTTGGCGGCGTAACAAATTCGATCTCTTACAAAGGTTTTGGCCTGGATGCTGATTTTGTATACAATTATGGTAACACGGTTAGGGATCCCTGGATTTTCTACTCTATCGATGGTACGGATCCTACCAGTGGCAAAACAAAGCTCAACCTTCAAAGATGGCAAAAACCCGGTGACATAACCAATGTTCCCAGGTATGTATATCAGCTGGCCAATAATTCCAGTTCTTTCTCTACCAGGTTTTTGTATAAGGGAGATTTTATTCGCCTGCGCAATATTACTCTCGGATATACGGCAAATGACAAACTGGTTAAACGGCTCCATGGTAGCAGTATTCATTTATACCTGAGAGGAACAAACCTGTTCACAAAAACATATGATAAAAATCTGACGGTAGACCCGGAACAAGGTATAAACGGCTCAGCAAATCTGGATATTTTTTATGCCAGAATATTTACTGCCGGCATCAATATCGGATTTTAATTACGTCTAAATTAAATACTATGCGATTCAATTACAGGCTTTTTGTTATCTTATTAATTATATCAACCGCCACCTCCTGTAAAAAGGATTTTTTCAACCTGGCGCCTTATAATTCAATTCCATTAAGCCAGGCACTTTCTACTGAAGGAGATTTAAACATTGCCTCTAACGGCATGTACCAGGGTATGAGAAATACAAATCTCTACGGTAGAACCTACCCGATAAAAGGCGACCTGATGGCAGACAACGTTTATCTAAAGGCAAACAATTCCGGACGTTATCTTGCATTCAGGGATTATAACCAGACAGCAGCAAACACAGAGGCGAACGATACCTGGAATGCTGCATACGATGTTATAAAAAGAGCAAATACAATTATAAGCGCAGATATCCCCGCCTCAAAAAATGTTGATGAATTGAAAGGGCAGGCATATGCAGTTCGGGCACTAATGACTTTTGAGCTGGTAAGGAATTACGCAAAACCTTATACGGTTGATCCGAACGCACTGGGAATTCCATTAGTAACAACGTTTGATCAGAATGCATTACCGGTTCGCAATACCGTTAAGGAAGTATATACACAAATGATCAGCGATCTTAACCAGGCTTTTACACTGATGTCGCTGAATATAGGCCAGTCTATAATAATTCCCAGTACAAACACTACCAAAGTGTTGAATTCGTCTTATTTTACCAAATATGCCGCCAAGGCGCTCCAGGCAAGGGTGTACCAGCACATGGGTGATTGGGCAAGCGCTAAGGATGCTGCACTCCAGGTAATTAATAACGGAACGTTTAGCCTGGTAGAAAGTACCTCCTATGTAGCATATTGGAAAAATCCTGCAGCAAGCTCAAGCCGTGTGGAGTCTATGTTTGAAGTATCTAGTGACAATGGTGGCAACAATGGCACAAATTCTCTTTCAAATTTTTATGAACTGGCCGGGTATGGAGATGCGTGGGTGACAAATGAACTTTATAACACGTATAGTGCCACCGATATCAGAAGGCAGGTGATATTGGTTAACACTACAGTAACTGCAGGTAACACCGTTTACCTTAACAATAAATATTCAAATACTACGAATGCCGCGGACAAGGATGACACAAAAGTATTGCGATATGCCGATGTAATTTTAATACTGGCAGAAGCATATGCAAACCTGGATGATGCAAATGCACTTATAAGACTTAATGAAGTTGCGAAAAAAAGAGATGCTGCTTTTATAGGGTACACTTCTACCGGCGCACAGCTAAAAAATGATATTATAACAGAGAGAAGAAAGGAGTTTGCTTTTGAAGGATATCGCTACTGGGACCTGATGCGGTTAAATTTGCCAATACCAAATCATACCAAGTCACAATTTCCAACAATATTATCTCCCATTGAAATAACTGACTACCACCGGCTTTTTCCTGTTCCACAAGCCGAGCTTGATGCTAATCCGAATATTAGAACGCAACAAAACCCGGGTTTTTAACTAAATAAATAAACCATAAGGATTGCCTTACTGCAATCCTTGTGGTTTATAAAACTACTGCAACACTTCCTGCAGTTTCTTTTCCAGGTCAAATCCTCTTAAATTTTCTGCTATTATTTTTCCCTGCGGATCTATCAACACATTATATGGTATGCCCTCAAAATGATATACATCTACCGCTTTGCTATTCCAGTATAGCAGATCACTTACATGTGTCCATGCCAGTTGGTCGTCTTTAATTGCTTTCTGCCAGCCATCTTTTTCTTTATCAAGAGAAACACCCAGTATAGTAAAATTTTTATCCTTGTACATATTATACGATTTCACCACGTTAGGATTTTCCTGTCTGCAGGGGCCGCACCAGCTTGCCCAGAAGTCGACCAGTAAATACTTTCCACGGAAGGATGAAATAGAGACAGTATTTCCGGCGGGTGTAGGCAAAGCGAGTTCAGGTGCGGGTTTACCGAGCCACTCTCCTTCCTTCTTCTTCGTTTGCTGCGAAGCAACCTGGGCTTTTTGCTGCTCGTAATTTATCTTGAGATTTTTCAATACCTGGTGTTCAGGAAATTTTCTTACCATCTCGGTAAGTGATTTTTCAAAATCCTCCTGTAGAAATGACCTGGATGACCAACCTAGCGCAAATAACCCTAAGGCTGGATGCTCTGTATGGTTAATAAAATCCTGCAGGTACCTGTTAAGACTCTTTAATGAATTATTCTTTTTTTCGGTAGCAATAATAACCATGCTATCTGATGCTGACAGTTGTTTTAAACTATCTATTTGTGTGAAAGCATTATTAACAATAAAAGTTTTTTCACTGTACTGCCTGATAAAATCTTTGAGTTGATTACTGGCTTCCGATCCACCTATTGTGTAGTAATTATCGCTTTTACTGAGATCAATATCAACGTCAATATTCTTTGCATCATTTATCAATAATACCAAAGGGCCTTTTTCAATTGCGAGTTGAAAAATAGATTCTTCTTTACCATTCCCCTTCAGCACCAGTTTACCTTCCGTGCCATTCAATGTAGCCGAATCTAAAACGATGGGGGTCATCTCGCCTCCATAGGGAATTTCCTCCAACAATATTTTGGTAGTTTTTACCGGATCACCCTGGTATTCTCTACCCAAACTATCCCGTAGCAACATTTTATCCAGCTTTTTGTAATGAATACTAACGGTAAAAGTATTCTTCGTTTTTTCCTGGCATTTCATAAACAACAATGCAATTGCCAGGATACTGTATGGATAAAGTATAATTTTTCTTATCAGATGCATATTCTTTCTTTTAATGGTAACATTGACTATTGAGCCAGTTTTTTAGTTAATAGTTGTGTAGCAATTTTTGGATCGGCCTTGCCCTTCGAAACTTTTTTTACTTCTCCCATAAAAAGACCAATCAGTCCTTTTTTCCCCTTCCTGTATTCATCAACTTTGTCAGGCATCTTCGCCAACACTTCGTCAACCCACGATTCGATAAAGCTTTCATCAGACTCTTGTAACAGGTTTAAATCAATGGCCACTTGTATGGGAGTTCTGGTAATATCTCTTGCCAGCACCGGGAAAATTTTGGAAGATGCTACTGAAAAATTAATTTTATCTGTTTGAACCAAATCTATCAAAGCGGCTAAAACGGCCGGTGAAACAGGTAACTCCATCATGGGAATAGTATGCTCATTAAGATAAGACCTCACCGGGCCCAGCAACCAGTTTGCCGCAGCCTTAACATGTTTCGTTTGCAGAAGCAAAGCTTCAAAAAATTGGATGGTTTCTTTATCATCGCAGATTAAGCTCGCATCATATTCTGATAAATGCAGTTCCTGCATATAATGCTGAATCAATTCTTCGGGTAATGCCGGCAGCGATTTCTTTATAGCATGTACCATCTCTTCCGTTACGATGAAAGGCGGCAGATCGGGATCGGGAAAATACCGGTAGTCATTAGCGTCTTCCTTAGTACGCAATGCAAAAGTGGAATCGTCAGTTGCATCAAAACTCCGCGTCTGCTGCACAACTGTTCCGCCGTTTTCTACGAGTTCAATCATGCGTGTGATCTCATAATCTATGGCTTTTTTAACATTGCGTATCGAGTTGAGATTTTTCACTTCTACTTTAGTGCCCAACGTTGTTTCTCCTCTCAGTCGAATAGAAATGTTGGCATCGCAGCGCAAACTCCCTTCCTCCATATTGCCGTCACAAACCTCCAGGTAACGAACCATTTTGCGTAACTCCGTAACATAAGCATAGGCTTCTTCACTGCTGTGCATATCGGGTTCGCTAACGATTTCTATCAGCGGCACACCTGCCCGGTTATAATCAATGCTTGTATTTTTTTCATCTGCCTCATGTAAACTTTTGCCGGCATCTTCTTCCAGGTGTATCCTGTTTAGTCGTATATTTCTTTCCTTTCCTGAAACGCGTATCCTCACTAAGCCATTTTTACAGATAGGCGTGGTATGTTGGGTTATCTGGTAACCCTTGGGCAGATCAGGATAAAAATAATTTTTTCGGGCGAAATAATTTACGTTTTCAATGTTGCATCCGCAGGCAATACCCATTTTGATGGCATATTCTACGGCTTTTTTATTTAATTTGGGAAGTGTTCCCGGGTAACCCAGTGTTATGGGGCTGATATGTGTATTGGGCTCGGCACCGAAAGCAGCGCTATCGCCTGAAAACAATTTGCTATTAGTAAGTAATTGGGCATGCACTTCGAGCCCTATTACTGCTTCATATTTATCAGAATCTTTTGCTGGCATTATAGTTATTTCATAAAAATTAAATCGCCCCGGAACATGAAGTTACTCGAAGCGACATTCAACCAATATTGATCCACTATATTAATCGTTAAACTTTGGTTATTATAATTAATACCCACAACTCCATGGCTGAATGTTGAACGAAATGCAAAAATAGTTTTTTCAGGTGTGATTTGGCTCCCTTCCTTTATGTCTGGTAAATTTCTGACATGGAGGGCATAAAAAAACTACCGTAATAAGTAAATTACGGTAGTTTTTTATAGATATACCTGTTTACAGGTTCGCGGTTTTCAATTTCTTCGGAATTTTTATCTCCATATCCTGTGTCTTCCCGGTACGGGTTACTTTAACTTTTATAGAACTCTTATCTTTTGTATTTCTCGCAGCATCCGACAGTTCCATGGCGCCATTAACCGTTTTTCCATCAAACTCAGTAATAATATCTCCTTCTTTGATACCGGCTTTCTGCGCATTGGATGCTTCGGCGACATCAAGTACTTTAACTCCTTTTCCGTCTTCCGTATCCTGTGCCTTGATGCCCAATTTTGGACTGCCGGTATTGAATGCACCTAAAGCTTCAAGTCTTGGCCTAACCATGTTTTCGAAATCGAAATTTTTATTGAATTCCATGTTATTGCGATACATGGTGGTTGCCTCACTTCTTTTACCCAGTGAAACGGAAGCTTTTTGCTCTTTCTTGTCTCTCTTGTAAGAAATCACCGTTTTATCCTCGGGATTGAATTTACTAATTGCTTTAGTAAGATCTTCAGGGCTACTTACTGCTGTTTCATCCACTTTTGTAATAACATCATTTTCCTTCAGGCCCGCTTTTTCGGCAGCGCTTCCTTTGGTAATACTGGATATCCTCACACCATCATCAGCTTTTTCAGTAATTACTCCTAAAAATGCCCTATTAGTGGCCAGGTTAAATGCATCGGGATTTGCATTGTAGTTAAAATTAAAGTTTTCTCCCCTGAATGGCGACCCCGGCGCTGCATATCCCCGAACCATCGGTTGACTCCTTCTTTTTCGGACAACAATATCATTATCATCATCATCAAATTCTGATAAGGGTTTTCCATTGATGGTTACTTCCCCGTTTTTGATCTCCACCGTCACTTTTGTATCCTTGTCCCCCTTTTTCCTGATAATGATCTCATCATTATTTTCCAATTTACTCTTCTCATTGTCCTTTTTACCCTTGTCGTTATCCTGTTGCGCCATAGCCCCAATATTCAAAAAGCCGGTTATAGCAATAACGGCTATGACTTTAAAAAAATACTTCAACATAATAAATTGATTTTTTAAAATTATAAATGACTACGTTTAATTTCGTAGTTCAAATATAGGAAGTTTTTTTAAATACGAATAATTTCGGAGAATGATTCGGGGAGTAAGGATAATATTAACAAATTGAATTAAGAATTGAGAATTCCGGTTTAATCGTTAAAATATTTTAAAGAGGGGAAGAGGGTACAATCAAATGCGTCACAATTGTTACGGACGCGGCTCAATAACAAGGCATTTCACCAAATCCGTCCGTTCCATCCACCCTTATTTTTTATCCGTCTTTGTTTAGCCTTGTAGCATTCTCCATTCCTAAAACTGGTGGTAAGCAATATTCACGTGCGATACCTGCTCCATGGGTCATCAGTTTACCCACTTCAGTGACCAGGCTTCGGGGATCTGGTATAAAGTAGTGATGGGCCAGCTCCGGACAATATAAAACATTTCAATTAATTTCTAATAGTGCCTGCATTTCTATTTTCGTTTTTTATCAGCGATAACTTTTCTGACATCATATAGATCTTTTTGCAAACTTTTAATTCGCCGCTCACGCATCTTAATGTCTTCTTCATTGCAGCTGCCGGTAATTTTATCTTCATGAAATTTAATTTTTACATGCACCATTTTTGTAATGATGTCAATAGCTTCCTGCCTCGGAAATTGTCCTTGTATAAGTTGTATGTTCATTGCTTCTTTTTTATTGTGTGATAAAATGATTGTTGCCGTAAACGTGTATTCATTTTTAACCGATAAATTCTCTATTCCAATATGGTAATTTCTACAAAGCCGTCCATTTGTAATTTCAGCTTCTTTTTTTCTGCCACATCAAAGATTTTCTTTAAAGAGCCCCGCACTTTTTTAAGGGCTTGTATCCTTCTTTTTGAATTCGGCATATCTTTACCAAATCTTTCCTGACTGCTAAAGTTTTCCATCGAATGAAAATGAATCTTGCTGTTAATAAGGTCAAAAAGAACCTGGGTAGCTTCGGATGCCGTGAACGTGCCGTGGATTAATTTAAAATTGTAATTTTTATTCATGTTATATATAAGGTTTTATTGTCCTTGTCCAAGTGAGAAAGCCGGTGTACCGTCAAAGGCATACAAGTTTTCAGTTTTAATAATATCAATATTTTTATCAAATGCTTTTTGAAGCAATTCAATTATTTGTTGCTTGGTTATAGTTGTTTCGCTACATGGTTTAAACCTGCAACGCCAATGGTCAGTGCAAAAGGTTTCGGGAAAACCATCGGGATATACTTTTATACCACGGTTGGTTATCATGGAAAGTTTTATTTCATCGGTGTTGAGTTTCTCTACTTGTTGGGCTAATTCATCCGGCGTTTTATCGGCATAATGCACAAATACATCTATACCTACCAGTTCTTTAAGTTGAGGCTTTTTGCGTTTATACTTTGGCAGTATTAATGCTTTCCCTTTGGCATAACTTACTTCTTTTAGTGTGGAAGGTTTTTGTCCAAGGTTATTAATAACTGCTCTGACAAATTCTTTTGTGCCTACGTTTTTTTTGCTTACGCCTTCTTTGTAAACATCATAAGTGTGTATGCCATCTTCAATTGTTTTTAACCATGCGTTTTGAATTTTCTCTGCTACTTCGGTTTGCCCGATATGGTTAAGCATCAAAACAGCACCTTGTAATAAGCCGGAAGGGTTTGCTATGTTTTGTCCGGCTCTGCGTGGGGCTGAACCATGTATTGCTTCAAACATTGAACACTCTTCGCCAATGTTTGCTGAACCTGCTAAACCAACTGAACCCGCAATTTGAGCTGCCACATCAGAGAGTATATCGCCATATAAATTCGGCATCACAATCACATCAAATGCTTCAGGTGTGTCTGCCATTTTAGCTGCACCTATGTCTACAATCCAATGTTCATTTTCTATTTCAGGATATTCTTTTGCAATTTCATCAAACACTTTATGAAATAAGCCGTCTGATTGTTTCATGATGTTATCCTTTGTAAAACAGGTTACTTTTTTTCTGCCATATTGTTTGGCATATTCAAAAGCATACCGCACAATTTTTTCACAACCGGGTCGGCTGATTAGTTTTAAACATTGCACCACTTCATCGGTTTGCTGATGCTCAATGCCTGCATACAAGTCTTCTTCATTTTCCCTCACAATTACTATGTCTATTACCGGATGTTTGGTTTCTACAAAGGGGTGCATACTCATACAGGGTCGTACATTGGAATAAAGACCAAGAAACTTACGGGTGGTGACATTTAAACTTTTGTAGCCACCTCCTTGTGGAGTAGTAATGGGTGCTTTCAAAAACACTTTGTTTCTTCTAATAATGTCCCAAGACTCTTTGGCAATACCAGCCGAGTTTCCTACCAGGTAAACTTTTTCGCCTACCTGAATTTCTTCCACCTCAATATTTGCTCCTGCTGCCAAAAGAATCTCAAGCGTAGCATCCATAATTTCCGGACCTATTCCGTCGCCTTTGGCTACTGTAATTCTTTTCATCTCTGTCATGATTTTTTTGATTTTATTGTTTGATTGTCGTAAAAGTGAGTATTATAAACTATAAGTTTTCATTTAACTTTACAATGACTATCATAAAATATTTTTATGAACTACACCTTTAACCAATTGCGGATTTACCTTAAGATTACGCAAACGCAAAGCGTAACAAAGGCATCGGAAGAATTACACTTAACGCAACCTGCTGTTTCCATTCAACTAAAAAATTTTCAAGCCCAGTTTGATATCTCATTAACTGAAATGGTGGGTAGAAAAATTTTCATTACTGATTTTGGAAAAGAAATAGCCGTAGCAGCCGAAAGGATTATAAATGAAGTGTATGCCATTAATTACAAAACACTTGCTTACAAAGGGCAACTGATTGGCAACTTGAAAATTTCTATTGTGTCAACCGGAAAATATATTATACCCTATTTTCTATCGGGTTTTTTAAAACAGCATGAAGGAATAGAGTTGCGGCTAGATGTAACCAACAAGTCGCAAGTAATTAAAAGTTTAGAAAATAATGAAGTGGATTTTTCCCTGGTATCCGTAATCCCTGACAACATGAAATTAAATAAGTTGGAACTGATGCAAAACCAACTTTACCTGGTCGGCAACAAAGACAAAAAATTCAAAGATAAAATTTACAACAAAAACATATTTGAAACCATTCCGTTAATTTATAGAGAAGAAGGCTCTGGAACGAGGCATGTGATGGAGAAATTCATCCTAAAAAATAAACTTCCTGTAAAAAAGAAAA
>JBDSBP010000481.1:0-15481 GCA_039921525.1 Chitinophagaceae bacterium
GAATAAGCTAAAGGCTGATAGCTGATAGCTGATAGCTGATAGCCGATAGCCAATGCCTTAGAGGTTTTCATAAAGTATTTCCATTTTAATGCAGGTTAATAAATAGTCTTGAACTGTCGATACATCAACCCCAACCCCGGCCTATCATTAGGAAACATATACCCATCTTCCAAAATAAACCCATTCTCCGCAACATCCTCTGCCAGATCGAAACTGCCATCCAGGTCAATATAACGTGTATGTTCACATGCGAAAGCTGCATGTAATGCCGCCGTGATGCCAATCACACTTTCATCATTGCATCCCCAAAACAAACTGATATCCGCCTGTTGGGCGATGGTAGCAATCTCCATTGCGCCGCAAATGCCCCCGCATTTCATGAGCTTGATATTAAAAATACCAAAAGCTCCCTGTTGCGCCAACTGCAAAGCAGACCGTGCGTCTTTTAAAGATTCATCCGCCGTAAACAAAGCCCTGGTTTTTTTTGGGAACCTCATTAGAACATCTTCCATCCCGGGTAGAAATGGTTGCTCTACCAGTTCTACATTTTCAATCGCCGTTTTATCAAGGAACTGCTTTAATTGTTTAGCATCATAACCGGTATTGGCATCCACCCTGATGGCAAAATAGTTGCCATATTTTTCCCGCAATTTGATAACCCTTTCGGCATCGGTTTCCACATCCAGGCCGGTTTTTATCTTCAATGCCTTAAAACCTTTTTCATAAAATTCTTTTGCATCTTCCATTGTTTCTTTAACCCCTTTAATTCCAATAGTAACTGACGTAATCATTTTTTTATGCATACGGCCGTAAAAGTCAACCACCGGAATGCCAAGGAACTGGCCGAAGATGTCGTGCAAGGCAATGTCAATAGCGGCTTGTGTTCCAGGGAACCCGGCGAACCGGGAACGGTATGATGAGATAAGGAATAAAAACTGTCGTATATCACTGCCGATAAGTTTGGCAACATCTTCCGATAACAAATTTTTCAGCGTTTGCTCCGATGATTCACCTACAACGGCAAATTCCGGGCAGGCTGAACCAACGCCCTTCATCCCATTCTCCAGCTCCACTTCAAAAAAAACATTTTCGGTATGATCGATGGTACTTCTCGTTATCGTATAAGGCCTTTTTAGCGCTAAATTTTTACTGTAAGCATAAATGGATTTTATTTTCATGCCTTTACCAGTTTTTTAAGTTGAGGAATAAGTTGCTTACAACCTTCCAATAAAGGTAGTATAACGGGAATGTGCAGGCTATCTTCTAATAACAATTGAAAATGGGTTGCTTCTTCTGGAGTACAATGTTCGGTATTAAGCGCTACTCCAATAACAGTAGATCCATACATTTTTATAAGCGCAATTTCTGATTCGAGTGACGGAACTTTTCCCCATGCGGGATCTTCTTCGTAAAATTTTCTTTTAGGCGCATGAACCAGTAAAACATGTTTTGCGTTGCCTGAAACCAGCATTTCGGAACCACAAGGACCGCTGGGATTTCTAAGCGCGGCCTGGCCTTCGATCAATATAATATCCGGGTTGGTCTCTTCCTCACAGGTGAGGATGGCGTGCGCCAGTTCACCCGCAACAAAGTCATTTAGTGTAGCATCAAAAATAAAACCGTATTCGCCTCCTTGCAGCCAACCGGTTTGCCCCGTATAAATCATTTGCGCGTTAATGCCGGCCTCTCGGCAATCATTCACCAGGAAACGCGCCGTGGTTCGTTTTCCCATAGAACAATCCGTGCCCAATACGGCTACTACGGGTGTTCTTAAATCAAAAATCTTACTTGTCCAGAAATGAAGATCCTTGCGTTTTTTAGGTTTTCGGATATCGATCAGCGCCACACCATAAAATTCTGCCAGCTCGACGATGTCTTGCCGTTCTGACAAATAATCGTGCAGCCCATTTACAATAGAGATCTTGTTTTCAATCGCTTCCTTAATATCCCTGATCATCGCCTCTGGAAAAATGCCACCTGTTGTAGCTACGCCTACCACGCAGTAATCTGGCTTCAGCGATAAAGCCGCTGCTACATCCGGGAGCACGGGGATGCCGCGGTGTTTTCCATCGAGCAGCTCGCCTGCATCCTTGCCGGCATGTTTTTCATCTATGATGCCTATGATCTTAAAGCGGTTGCTCTCACGGATAAGACCATGCGCCGTTTTTGCATCGCCGGTAGTTAATAATCCCGCTGTTAATAAAATAGCTGTGTCCATTGGTTATCTTAAATAATCGTAAATTAGTTTCGAAACATTTGCGAGGGTCTTGTTCACATTATCATAACTTTGCACGCCCCTCGACAGTAATACTATTACATATTTTTTACCGTCCGGCAAATACACAATTCCCGAGTCGTGCGAAACGCCGGTAAGCGATCCGCTTTTACTTGCCACTCTAACACCTGCGGGTAATTTCCTAGCGATCTTATCCGTAAAATGCTGGTCGAACATTATCTGTATCATGGCGTCGGATGCTTCTTTGCTAACAGCCTTGCCTGATGCCAGGCTTTCCATGATCAGCATCAGGTCGTAAGCAGTTGTAGTATTGTTCATGCCTTTTTCAAAAGCCTTGTCGTCTTCTACTCCTCTTAATACCTGCATATCTTTTGCACCAAAGGTTCGCATGGTAGCATTGGCATTTTTTGCGCCTACCAGGTCTATCACATTGTTGGTAGCGAGATTACTGCTCATGGTGATCATGCGATGCAGCACTTCGTATAAGGGAAGTTTGCTGCCGACCTTCGTGTATAAGTCGTGCTCACTGTCATCAACAGAATCGAGTGAATAGTGGCTTCCGTCGACAATACTCTTGAATACATTTTTAATAGTGATAGAATCGGTGATCTTAAATTTTCCTGCTGCCGCCTGGTTATAGGTTTCTATCAGCACGGGTGTTTTCATGGTGCTGGCTGCGTGAAAAATTTCATGTTCGTTCATTAAAAATTGTTTGCCTGTTGTAAGATCTTTAAAGGCCACAGCAAAAGTGCCTTCCGGGTGACTCGCCAATTCTTCCATTATTAATTTCCTGAGTGCTATGGAGTCTGGCTTTATTTCTTTAACTGGTTTCAGGAGCATATCATCAAAATCCAATACGGACTCAGCGGCGTCTTTCACCTTCAGGGTAGCCCGTTCAATAGTACCATCGGGATTAATGGTATAGGTTAGATATGCATCGGCGGGCAGGCCCATGTCTCGGAACCTGGCTAAAAAAGTATTGTACCGGTAATATTCCAGGTCAGCAACAAATGCCGGTGAATGGGAAAAGCGCATTACCAAACCTGTTGATTCTTTTTTTATGATGATTTCTCCCAGCAGCACATCCTTGAAAGTGCCTGTATACTTTTCCAGTGATAGGGAAAGGTGGTCAGTACTATCTCTTTTTGTAACCGCTTTCTTTTGATGGGCGAGTGATCTTGCCAGCGAACTATCCAGTTGTTTTTTGTATCCGCCGATCCAGTCGAAGGGTTTGTTTTTCATATAATAATCGAGGATATGATAGATAATGGACCAATATGCCCCGGATGATGACTGGTTGGTTAACACCGTTATGCCAAGATTAAGTTCAGGCACCATCGCTATCTGGGATACGAACCCCCGCAATGCACCACCATGTCCAACGATTTTATATTGTTTGTAGTTGTACGAACGGAATCCCAGCGAGTATCCCCAGAAATCAGACTGGGAGGGTTTTAGGGAGGAATCTACTTTAGAAATCGGGATGGGCCTTACTATTTTCCAGAGTTCTGCAGTGGCGGAGGGATTGAAAATTTTTACGTTCGATGGTGTGCGTCCTGAATCCAGCTGTGTAATAATCCATTTGGCCATATCTGCGGCGGTAGAAACGATTCCGCCGGCCGGGTCTCCTGCATCGCCAATATTGCGATCCATGAAATTCTCTACCACTCTTACCTTTCCCATTGACCTCGCATGCGAAGCCGATACATTCTTTTTTTCTTTTAAAGATGAAAACCGGGAAATGCTTTCTTTCATACCAACAACATCGAAGATGCGGATTTTAATAAAATCTTCCCAGGGCATACCAGACATGGCAGCAACTACTTCGCCGGCTGCCAGGTATAAAATATTATCGTATGCATAGGTTGTTCTGAAATCACGCACAAGCGGTATGTCCGGAAGTTTGCTTAAAATTTCTTTTCGGGTATACGTTGACGGTGGAAACAACATCGCGTCACCGGCATAGGCCGGTAATCCACTGTGGTGTACCAAAAGATCCCTGATGGTCATGTGCGTGGATACATACTCATCGCTCATGCGAAACCAGGGAAGATGATCAATAACCTTATCTTCCCATTTAATTTTTTTTTCCTGCACTAAAATAGCCAGGGCGGTGGCCGTAAATGCCTTGGTGTTGGAGGCGATCAGGAACAGCGTGTTTTCATCAACAGGATCGGTGGTGCCTAATTTCTTTATGCCATAACCTTTTGCCAGCAATACCTGGCTGTTTTGTACAATGGAAACGCCAACGCCGGGTACGCTAAAGGTTTCAAGCACTTTGGCAATGTATTTATCCAGGTCGGGTGGCAGGTTTGTTTTTTGCTGGGCTATGGTGCAGTATGCGTTTAGGCATAATAGTGATATGATGATCCATCCTGGCTGTTTCATATTTATTTGTTGTTCTCTTTAGTAATAACCGGCAGATTATGGTACTGTTGATGAAGGGTATATTACGTTCTCAAATATTAACTTCCTCAATCCACTTTAATATAAAACTCTCTAAACCGCATTCTTTCAATCGCCGCTTCTTCCGTCCTGTTTAGCCTATCCAACAATTCAGCACGATACTTATGACAATTCCCCGCTACATATGAATCGGGAAATGATTTTGCGGAGCGTGTAAATAATTCGTACGCCTGATTCAATGAAGGGGTGTCTCTTCTTTTTTGTAATTGCAACGCCTTGTTATAATCATTCAACCATTCCCTGGCAACGGGTGTCATCCGGTCGGCTTCTTCAAAAACCCTGAAGGGTGGAAGGGCCGTAGCAATTTTCTTTGCTTTTATGGCCGGTACCGGGTGTTTGAAAAAATCTTCCATTGCTATAAGGTAAGCGTTTGCCTCGTCCGCATTATGTGTTTCCTGTTTCAAACGTTTTTCTTCCTCTGCATTCGTGAAGAAAGAGGCTTCTGCCAGTAGTCCGGGTATTCCATAACTGCCGCGGAGCACGGCCGCACCGGCAAGTGGAAAGATGGAAAAATCGGAAACAAGGCTGACAATCGTTTTATTTCTGTAAAAATATTTTCTTAACGAAGCCGCCAGCGCTTTACCAAAGGCAACGCCGGCCAGATTTTCAGAAGCTGCGCCGTCGAAATAAATGATTGGAAAATTTACCGTGGAATCAGCTGTGGCATTATGATGTATTGATACAAGGAGGTTCGCTTTATTATTGACTGCCAATGCTGCTCGCTCTGCCAGTGGCACCTGTATATCGGTGGTCCTGGTCATGATTACTTTTGCACCCTTTTTTACAAGAAGGTCACGCAGCAATAAGCCCACGCGCAAATTGATCCATTCTTCCCTTTCCCCACCCGGGCCCACCCGGTAATGATCTGTCAGCGCTGTTCCTCCATGACCCGGGTCAATGCAAATTATTTTTCCTGCTACTGAAGAGCTATCGTCGGCCAAAGTGCGGTTACTGAAAATAAATAGCAATACTGTCAATGAATACAAAGGCCAGCGAGTACACATAACTTAAGTAAATTATAATACAATGATAAGGCAGGCCTGCGATCTTAACACATTTATATTAAACTTTTTAAACGATAGGTAAAAAGTAATTAATTACTTAGGAATCTCCTCGGCATTTATGTAAAACTCAATATTGTCCAGGGTGTTAAAACAGTGAGATTTGATTGCTCCGGTTTTATCAAACAAATAATAGAATACTAAGTAGAAGGTGTCATACAGGTATATATCGCAAAGATGGAGTCCTATAACTTTAGTAAAGACAAATTCGCCATATTTTTGAATAAGTTCTTCCTGTTGACACACATCCAGTAAACCAAAATTTTCTTTGGTCATAATTCATAATGTAAACTATATAAATGGTATTCAAACATTTAAATAAATAGCTGACTTTAAAAGTGGTAGGCTATGTTGTTACGCATGTACATTATTAATATTCTTATTATTTTTTCATCGCATTTTCAGCTCCCGGGTGGAGTATTATGGCCCTTTTTGGACATTTTCATGCACATCTATTTCATTTATAATAATGGAACAGGCTCCTACATTCAATACGCCGGCAAATTATTTGGTGATTTTCGGCGGCTGCATCATGGTGATCCGTTTCAGGGCGCCAAGCCATCTCCGGCTTTTAAAGTTTTGCAAATATTGTTCCCGCTTATTTTTTTTTCAATACTTCCCATCGTTTAAACTGGTAAAGGAGTCGTCTTTTCGCTTGCTGCAAGTAATTGATTTTAGAGCAAAAATGAAAAACAGGAGGCTTAAAAAGATATCAATAAAAAAGATTTGAAAGATATTCATTTTCAAGATATTTCTTCATACCTTATTTTAAATTTCTCTTAAAGAACGTATCATTCTTGAGATTTTTGAAGGCGTTCAATAAACAAAGCGATGATTTTATTTTTGGCAGTGGCATTGCTCTAATTACCTTCAATGAAAAAAGGAATTGTAATAATAGTTGTTTTACTATTTTTTTATCTGCCGGATTTTGCACAGCATTCAAAAATGAAAGGAAAGATCGATCCTGTCTTTATATCCCTGATTAACCGAAAAAAAGTACAAGATAGTATATCCGCTAAAAAAGATTGTCCCCCTACCATAAAGAAAACTCTTGAAGGAGATGCCCTAAAAAAAACACCTGCCGAAAAGTTGTATGAATGCATTGTATATACAAAGTATGCAAAAGCACTACGGCAGCAAGGTATTATCATCAATTCAGTGTTGCCAACTTTTGTTACAGCACTTGCTACATTGAAACAAATTGAACAAATGTCAGCAATGTCTGAAGTGACTTATATCGCAGCTCCATCCATCAATATCCTCCACTAAGAAAAACCGGTACCCGGCAGACTAATTTTTTATTATTAATCAAAGATTCATATTCAAACTTGACAAACCCAACAGCATGCGCAGATTTATACCTAAAGAATTTATTGCGAACATTTTTATTCCGGAAACCGTTGCTAATAAACGCAACAGGTTCAATTGCTCTTTAGCAGGAGAAGGATTGTTTTATTTGTTTTTAATATTCTTAGTTCCCCTTTCTGCCACTGCTCAACACAGGGTTTATAACTCTAAAATTGATCCTATGTTTCAGTTCATGTTAAATCATTCCAAACAGATGAATGATCAGCAACTGTTGCAGGAAAATTTCCCCCGTTTCCAGGTGCAGGCAACAGAAGGCTTCATTTCTAAAAACAAACCTCCTGAAAAAAGGTATGAATGTATAGTGTATACGGTAAATGCAAAAGCCCTGGTGGATAACGGCATCGTACTGAATTCTGTATTGCCCACTATCGTAACTGCCTGGGTGACGTCAGAACAGATTGTACAAATGTCATTAATGCCGCAGGTAAAATATATAGAATCGCCTAAAACCAACTATTTGCATAATGATGTTGCAGTGGGCAGTAGCGGCGCTTCGTTATTGCACCAGGGTAAACTGAATAATACGGTATATAAAGGAAAGAATGTAATAGTAGGTATTTATGATACAGGCATTGACTGGGATCATTTTGATTTCAGAGATCCTGTAGATACTACAAAGAGCCGGATATTAAGAATTTGGGATCAAACTATCACAGCCGGTACCAGTGAGGCGCCCCCGTCCGGGTTTTCCTATGGCGTGGAGTACACGCAAAATCAAATCAATAATGAAATCGACGACACCCCGGCTGATGTGATACGTGAAAGAGACATCAACGGGCATGGTACACATGTTGCCGGTACGGCTGCAGGCAACGGCTCTGCCCTTCCTTCAAAAAGATATACCGGTATGGCGCCGGAAGCAGATATTGTTGTTATAAAAGGCGGCAATAGTTCATTCAGCGAAGGCAGGATGATTGACGGGCTCACTTATCTTAAGAACTTGGCCACCACTTTAGGTAAACCCGCTGTTCTTAACTGGAGCATCGGCGGGCAGGGCGGTGCGCATGACGGTACACGGCCTTACGAGATGGCTGTTGATAATTTTACTACTTCTGCCCCTGGCAGGGGAGTAGTTATTTCTGCCGGAAACGACAATGGCATCAACATTCATAGGAGTCTTAGCCTCGCTTCCTCTGGTGGTTTAGCTTCCATAACTATTAATGTTCCGGATACAACAGCAGCAGATGTATTTGAATATACCATGTATGCCAATGACAACAGCGATATTTCTTTTGCAATAACCACCCCTGGTGGACTGGCAATAATTGCTAATGCCGGTGAAGATGTTAATTTTCCTGTGCTCGACAGCAGCTTCTCCGTATCAATGACTAACCGGATTGACCCTGCTAATAATAACCGTATGGTAGCTGTTTATGTTTTTAGAAATGTCGGTTATACCAAAAAGCCTACTGGAACATGGACGTTAACGCTTGTAAATAATAGTACCAATACGTTAACCATGCATGGATGGCTGGATTACAGAAATTCCGCTTTCAGTGCAACCAGTTTGGTGGGGGGTAACAGTGATTATTTAGTAAGCTCACCTGGTAATGCTACCACTGCCATCACAGCGGCTTCCTACACCGCCAAAAACAACTGGTATTCGAATGTCGTACCAGGAGCATATACCTACCCGGCGGTAAGGCAGGATAGTATTTCTTCTTTTAGCAGTAGGGGGCCGCGAAGAGACGGCATTTTAAAGCCAGAGCTTGCTGCGCATGGCCAGGTAGTAATTTCCAGTTTATCATCAGATGCAGCCGCCGGTTTTAGCCCGGCATTTATAACAGAAGCCAATAAATATGTAGTGGAACAAGGTACCAGCATGGCCGCCCCCGGCATTACCGGTGCGGTGGCGTTGATGTTCCAGGCTAACCCGAACGCTTATATGACCCAGGTAAAAGGCTACCTTACTTCTACCGCTAATAAGGATGTGATGACGGAATTAAACGGAGCCACTCCCAATGCCACCTGGGGGTATGGAAAGCTGGATGTGTTTAAAGCGGCCTCCTTATTATTTGGTTGTGGACCAGCCGAGCACCGAACTTATAAATACGATTCTTCTACTATAAATGCCCAGGAATTTGGTACGTCTTTCACAACTCAACGTGTAGCGTTGATGTTTACACCTGACATTAACGGAAAGTTGGGGGGAGTATTTTTTCATCCCTCTACCACTTTAACAACTTTATTTATAGAAGTCAGAACAAATGTGGGAGGTACTCCGGGGGTCTTATTGGGTACCTTAAACGTGGATAGCGGCAGAATTTCCCGGTACGCTTTTAATTATATCGATTTAAGCATTTTAAATATCTCCATAACAAGCGGCACCGATTATTTTATTGTGATAGCACGTGCGGCTTCCAGTATTTCCTCCTGGAGCTTACGGGGAGAAACACTATCAATAGACGGGCGATCATTTTTATCGCTTAATGCAGGAGTAAACTGGTCTGCAGCAGGTATTGATTATAAGATCCGGCCGGTAGTATATAACAATGGGCAAATGCCAGGTAACATTGCCAGTATAAATTCTGCCGACATAAGAAGTATAAACACCTCTAACCAGTTTATCAATTCAAATTGCGAACTCATTACCGAGGTAGTTACGGGTGGAATTAATCCCGTTAATGGCATTGTAACCGGCAGAGTATGGATAGAAGGTTCGGTTCCGCAATACGCAGACCGGCCATATGTCCAGAGACACTACGAAATTACACCTCCCTCCGGGCAGGAGGCTTCCACAGCAAGAGTAACCTTGTATTTTAAACAGGTTGAATTTGATATGTTCAATAGCAATCCCGGCAGCACCTTTAATTTACCAACAGGGCCCACCGATGCAATAGGAAAAGCCAATCTCAGAATTAGTAAGTTTAGCGGTAGCAGCAGTGATAATACCGGTTTGCCAAATACTTATACCGGTTCGATTACCTTGATAGACCCCGCCGATGGAGACATTACATGGAACGCAGAAACAAGTCGTTGGGAAATAAGCTTTGATATTACAGGTCTTAGCGGCATGATTGTGCAAGCAAGCACTGGCGTATTGCCAGTTATATCAGAATACTTTAAGGGCAATACCCAGGGAACGGTTAATAACTTAACCTGGAAGGTAAGCTGCTCTGCCGGTTCTGCATCATTTTACGTAGAAAGAAGTGATGATGGCATTAATTTTACCAGCATCGGTACGGTTGCCGCAGCACAAAACAGTTGCGCTCTGCCATTTAATTTTAAAGATGGTAATCCGATGACAGGGCAAAATTATTATCGTATAAAAATTAAGGAGACCTCCGGTGATGTGGTTTATACAAATATTCTTTTATTGCAAAACGATAACCCGCTTATAACAAGGCTTTATCCTACGGTAATATCCAGGGGAGCCACCGTTCAGGTGAATTTCGGCGCGATGAAAGGAAAATTATATGTTAATGATGCCTTTGGCCGACAGATCTTAACACGTGATCTTTTTAACGGGGCACAGACAGTTAACTTAGGATTGCAAGGAAAGGGTGTATATTTTTATTCCATTAAAAACGAAAAGACTGTATTATCAAAAGGCAAGTTAATAGTTGAATAAAATGTAAGAGCAGTAGTTTTAAGATAACACCATGTTGTAAATTGAAATGGTTAACACAGTAATTAGTGTTAACCATTTCTTTTAGGCGATTGCTCCGGCCCCTTCTGCATACGAAAGGGATGGAATATTATCAGGAACTTTAACAAAATGCCACATGCATCCGGTGTAACAGGGCGGTGGAAAGCCCGGCCCCTACAAACGCCCTGAATGGACTGTTGATGGAAATCAACCACTGCAATCGTCTGGTGCTGCCTGGCAAGATTATTTTTTATGATAAGAAAGTACTCCTTATTATCCCATCACCTATTCTTTTTTCTTCTTTATATCCGCTTCAACATTTTTCCTTTCATTGCCCACTTTCTTAACCGAGGCTTTAACGGCGTCGGAAGAAGTATTTAATTTGTTTTTTTCATAATTCACTTCATGATCCTGGCCACCGGCTATTTTACGCCTGTCCTGGGAGCGTCCTTTGCTAGAGTTTTCGTTTGCCATAAAATAAAATTTAATAGATCAGTATAATAAAGTACAATTAAGTTGTTAAAAAAATTATGCCAACGCACAATGATTTTGTAAGCTTCTAAGTGCCCATTTCTCATCGCTTTGTTTGGAGGAAGCAACTTAGTGGCAATTACTTTAATTCCATGGATCCATTACTACCTTAACACAATCTTCCTCTTTGTTTTTGAATATTTCGTACCCATGTGCTACTTGAGACAATGGCAAACGGTGAGTTATTATATCATCCAGTTTTACTTTTCCTTCAACAACATATTTCAATAACTCGTCTATATATTTATGTGCGGGGGCCTGGCCTCCTTTTATGATAATACCCTTATCAAAAAACTGTCCAATAGGGAAGTTGTCATAAGTAGTTGGATATACACCCAGTACCGAAACAATGCCTCCGCGGCGAACAGCACTCATACAGGCTTCCAGTACTTTGGGTGAACCTTTTTCCAGGTTAACTACTGCTTTTGCCCTGTCTAACAGATTTCGGTCTGGTTCAAATCCAACGGCATCTACACATACATCTGCACCTCTTCCTTCTGATTGATCTCTAATTTGTTCTACTACACCTTTTACACCATCCTCCCATAAAATCGTTTCGCAGTTTGCGGATGACCTGGCTTTATCCAGTCGGTATTGCAAAGTATCTATGATAATCACGTTGGCAGCGCCCCTAAGCCAGGCACTTTTTGCAGCCATTATCCCTACCGGGCCGGCGCCGAAGATGGCCACTGTTTCACCACCCTTTACCTCACCCCAATCTATACCCGTATAACCTGTAGGAAAAATATCTGTTAGAAATAAAACCTGCTCATCAGTAAGATTATCCGGAACAATGCGTGGGCCGTAATCGGCATAAGGAACACGTACATATTGTGCTTGTCCTCCATCATATCCACCATACAAATCCGTGTAGCCAAACAGGGCTCCGCCTTTTTCTGTAAGCAAACCGCCTTCCGGGCCATAATTTTCAGTATTACTATTTTCGCAGTGACCGGGCAGGTGATGGTTACAAAAAAAACATGTTCCACAGGCAATGGGAAATGGAACAACCACCCTGTCTCCACGTTTCAGGTTGGCTATATCAGAGCCTGTCTCTTCCACAATTCCCATGAATTCGTGACCAAGTACCATTGGGCGGGGTTGTGGAATTCCACCGGAATAAATATGGAGGTCCGATCCACATATGGCTGTGGCGGTAACTTTAAGTATGATATCACGGCCCGATTGAATCTTCGGGTCCTCTACTGTATCATAAGTAACTTTTTTGGGTCCGTGAATTACTGCTGCTTTCATTAATTGAGATTTAAATTTAAGATTAAACCGATGTCTGCTAATTACTTTGATTCATCCGCAGGAGCCTGTTGCTTCTTGATTTTATCAGCCACCATGCTGTCAGGTGTTACGTTTGAAATTGCCACCTGAACTTTATTCATGAAGCCTGATACAACCATATCCTTATCATTCATCAACGCATCGTAGCCGTTCTTAGCAACATCTGCAGGTTCAGCTTTCTTTCCTTCTTTGACAACTTTTGAGTCCTCCATATCTGCCTTATTAAAGAAATCAGTATCTGTAACTCCTGGTAATAAGGAAGTAACTGTTATTCCACTATCCTTTACTTCGCTTCTTATAGCTTCAGTAAAAGAATGCACGAATGCCTTGGTGCCATGATATACAGACTGGTAAGGGCCAGGAATTTTTGACGCTACAGATGCTACGTTTAATATTTTACCGGAACCTCTTGATACCATGTCCCTCAAAAAATGTTTTGTAAGAACAACCAACGATATAATATTCAGTTGTATAATGTCAATCTCACGATCAATATCAGTGTCCACAAATTCCCCATATTGTCCCTGGCCGGCATCATTTATTAAAACATCGATTTCTATACCTTTTTCTTTTACTTCCTGGTATAATTGAAACGGGCTATCATGATCAAAAAGATCTTTAACAATAGTCACAACTTCAATATTGTATTTGCTTAATTCGTTTGCCGTTTGATCAAGACTCATTTGCTCACGGCCTGCAATTATTAAATTATATTTGTCCTGCGCCAGGAGCTTTGCCAATTCAAACCCAATACCGGAGGTAGCCCCTGTTACAAGGGCGTATTTTACATTTTGTTCCATGATGACTTTTTTATGAATTAATTCTTTTTATAAAGATTTAATAATAATGGTAAAAAAGTGTGCCATTGCTATGTTGTGCCAAAGTGTAAAAAATATACCCCGTCATTATACTATTTAAGATTACCATTCGTGCTGAAGTCAAAAGAAAGGTAGATGAAGAACGAAGTGCCTTTGCCGGATTCGCTATCGGCAACGATAAACCCCTTATGGTTTTCGACTATTTTTTTGCACAACGCCAACCCGATGCCTGTTCCCGGGTAACCTTTAGTAGCATGAAGACGTTGAAATATGGAGAAAATTTTTGTAGCGTATTGTTTCTCAAAGCCGATTCCGTTATCCAGGAAAATTAATTCAACATATTTCTCTTCAGGGAGCCGGATCCCATTCTTTGCTTCATTCGACAAAACAAGGGAAGAGCTGATAATTATTTCAGGAGACTGATTTGAAAATTTTAAGGAGTTGCTTATTAAATTTAGAAACAATTGATTTATCTGCAATGGGTTTTCATAAATAGTGGGAAAAGTTGAGTTTACTATGCTGGCTTTCTTTTCCTCGATTAACAATTCAAGATCTTTCTTTATAAATTGAAGAGTAAGATTTAAATCGACCCGGGAAACTTCAAACCCATTATCAGAAAGGCGGCTGTAATTTAAAACGGCTTTAATCAGGTCCGTCATTCGCTGAGCAGATAAATTTATTTTATCCAGGTATGTTTTTATGGAATCAGCAGATTGCAGATTTTTACTACCCAGTTCTGAGAAAATTTGAATTTTACGAAGAGGCTCCTGCAAATCATGCGAAGCTATATATGCAAATTGCTCCAGGTCCTGGTTTGACTTCTCCAGTTCCGTATTCAATACTTTCAATTTTTCATTGGCTTCCATAATATCAGATATATCATGTCCAATTACCAGTACGCTGTAAACTTCATCGTTTTTATCTTTTAATGGGATATAAAAGTTTTCAAAGTTACGATTGGAGACAGCCGACTTGTAATTAGCATCCCGGATTGTTTGCCCGTCAAAAGCGGATATCAGGTTGGCTATCATAGTAGAATCTTTCAACTGGGGAAATCCTTCCAGGATATGTTTGCCAATTAACGTATCTCTTTTGATCTTATAAATTTCGTCCGCCTTTTTGTTAAGGGGCATTTCATGCGCATCTTCATGAGTAAAGACATCAATAAGCAAAGAGACTTTTTTGCAGACTTCTCTCTTAACTTTCTCTCACTGGCCAAAACAGTTAAAATATCTGAACAGCCCGTTTATGAAGTTTATTGTCCCATGAAAAAAATGTACTGGTTAAGTAATGATACAAGTATTAGAAATCCTTATTATGGTATGGCGATGCTTACCTGCGGAAATATAACAGGAACCATCACACCTTAACCTTACGTATCTTACATACGAAAATGAAAGCCGCCTTTTCAATAATAGGATATTTAATTTTGACTATCGCTGTATTTCCACAGCATAGGCGTATGTCTATGATGAATGTTATGGGCATGTAAATGAGCCTGCAACAGATGGATATGAATGCTGTTATATATCCGGAAATTACCGGTGGAGAAATGCTTATGCATGATAGCATGCCTGTCATGAATATGAACAGTGAGCCGAAAGATATTATCACACTGAATTATTCCATGTTACGTTCTCCCATAAAGACCACCTTACCCGCAGCGCCGGTGAGAGCCAGGCATGCTGTTTTGGGATTCAATATTCTTTACCCCTGTGTGTTAAGGCCGATGCAAGATTTGATTCGGATGGCAAACTGAGGTTGCAATTGATGAGAGAGGATGTTGCAGTTTCAAAACGGCTTCGTTTTAATCTCATGGTTAATTCGGATAAGGAATACATGGCTGGTTTCCGGTATGTGGTTTCATAATATTTTTCATTATCTTCTCATTATGATAGTGACATGGCTTGGTAGCCGGGATTACACTGACTTATTGATACTGATAAATTATTAAAATGAGAATAATCAGGAAACCTCCGAAGGGGACTTATCCAGTGTATGCAGAGATGTATATGAAGTTAATACCGCCTGATATTGATATACTAACTCACCTGCAAAACAACTTTTTGGTAGTGAAGGAGTTTATAAACTCTTTGCCCCCGGAGAAATTGTATCATCG